>CAZCIJ010000032.1:0-519 GCA_964498265.1 uncultured Gaiellales bacterium
GATGCTCGCTAGTCATAAATCCCTCCTTCCAGGGCGTCTGCTCCGGGGGCCCTTGGGATCGAACCATTGGTCCAGTGTCCCGAATTCCATGGCAACACCGTTCGAGAGAACGGGGACGCGTCGCGAACGGCAGCCGATCGTATAGCTGTTTGAACTGGCGCACGAACTCGGCCCTCGAGCTGTGCCGCGGTCTTCCCGCGCGCACATGCCTTCCACGCAACGCGCAGCTCGCCAGCATCCGCCTGCTGCCAGACGTAGCGGCCACCCCAGTGGCCGACAGGTCGTCCGGCGCCGAAGCTGGCGTACTGCTTCAACCGGCGCCGCAGGTCGTCTCCCTTGCCGACGTAGATGACCTGGGCGCCAGACACCCACTTGCGTTCGAGCACTGTGACCGACTCGGTCGGGGTTCCTGCCCTTGAAGTGGCCTCCGCAGCTGCTCTCGAGGAAGCTGGGTACCCCGGTCGACGCGCGCACGACCACGTAGACACCGCCCGTTGTTGGCGGAAGGGGCGGGGCCCC
>CAZCIJ010000032.1:529-17344 GCA_964498265.1 uncultured Gaiellales bacterium
ACCTCTCTGAAGGTGATGAAGCCTTCGAACCCGTCATCCCGGAGGGCGTCCAAGCTGAGCATGTGACTGGTGGACCCGGCGCCGACAGCCGGAGTCCGAAGGGTGTGCGCAGCTGCGTCCATGCGGGCCTCCTTCAGCTCTCGTGGAGTCTTGTCTTCGAGCGGTCCTTCTCGAACAGCTGCGGGTAGTTTCTTGACCCGTGCGTGAACTAGGTTGACCTCGACCGCCGTGCCGTCCCGCTTGACGTAGAGCCGTCGGGCGTTGATCTCGTCGGCGAGTTCACGCGCGCTCGTCCACGCGTTGCCCCGCTCGCGCAGAACGTGCGCCAATGCCTCGTGCAGCGTCAGCCGACGCGCCGCCGAGTCCATGGCCGCAGGGAGCGCGCCGAGTCCGAGCGCCGCCCGCGCCTGGGTGATCGCTGCGATCAGCTCCGCCCGGCGCTCCTCGAGTTGCGCCAGCTCGGCTTCAGCGTCGGCTAGAGCCGCCTCCAAGTCCTCGCGAACACGAAGCCGATGCGCCGCCGTCACGGGCGCCGGCGGGGCTTCGGCGCTCAGATCGCGTCTGATCGCGCCGCCCTCGGGGCGACGCTCGGCGTAGTCGATCTCGACGCGAGAGCGGCCGAAGCGGTCGCCGCGAAGATCTTGGGGAATGGCAGGGGCACGCTCACGATCCCCCAGGGCCGAGCGCGGCGGCGTCGCCGAGCGTCGCGCGGTCGCCGCTCCAGGCAGCGTCGAGCAACAGCAGCAGCGAGTCGCGGTCGAGTGGACGCGGGTTGTTCTCGACTAGGCGAGTAACTGTCGCGGCCTGATCGGCCATGCCGGGAAGATCATCCGCTGCCACGCCGAGCTCGCTCGTCGTCGCCGGGATCCCGATCGTGCCCGCGAGCTCGGCGACGTGATCGATCGCCGCGGACGCAGCCGCATCGTCGTCCATCTCGGCCGTGCGTGCGCCCAGTGCGGCGGAGATCGCGGCGAGCTCGGCGACCCGCACCGGCCGGTTGTACTCCATGGCGTACGGCAGCAGCACCCCGACGCCGAGCCCGTGCGGCGTGCCCGTCCGTGCGCCGATCGGGTACTGGAGTGCGTGTGCGGCGGCTGTTCCAGCCGCCCCGAAGGCGAGGCCGGCGAGGAGGCTGCCGTAGGCCATGCCATCACGCGCAGCGGTGTCCTGCGGAGAGTGCACCGCCCCTTCGAGGCTTCGCCCGATGCTCCGGATCGCCTCGAGCGCGAACGCGTCTGACAGAGAGTTCTTGCCGACGAACACCCTGGCGAAGGGCAGGTCGGAGGAGGGCTCGGAAGCGCGGCGCACCGCTGTGAATGCCTCCACTGCATGCGCGAGCGCGTCGATTCCGGCATGCGCCGTTACCGTCGGCGGGCAGCCGTCGGTGAGCGCTGGGTCGCAGACGGAGGCGACCGGGACGAGGTGCTCGCTCGAGACGCCGACCTTCAGCACCCGGCGGGAGTCGCTGACGACGGCGACAGGCGAGACCTCCGACCCGGTACCGGCCGTCGTCGGAACCGCCAGGATCGGCGTCACCGGTCCCGGCACGCGGTTCTCGCCGTAGTAGTCTTCGATCGGCGCCTGATGCCGGAGCAGCAGCGCCGTCAGCTTCGCGAGGTCGAGGCTGCTGCCGCCTCCGACGCCGATCACGGAGGCCGGCCGCGCCCGGACTGCGAAGCCGAGCGCGTCGTCGAGCACCTCGACAGGGAGATCCGGCGCGGCCCCGTCGAACACCTTCGCGTCGACGCCGTCGTGCCGGAGTGCCTCGAGCACGGCCGCGAGGATGGGTGTCGCTGCGATCTGCGGATCCGTGCACACGAGCGCGGGATCGCCATGGGCGGCGGCGAGGCGGCCGATGGCGGCGACGGTGCCGCGGCCGACGACGACCTGGCGCGGGCTGCGCATGACCGCGAAGGTGTGCACGATCAGCCGTCTCCGCCGACTTCGCCGCGGATGGCCTGGAGCCGGTCCCAAAGGCCGACTGGGATGGGCACGCCGCTCTCCAGCCGTTCGCGTCGGCGGTCCCGGGAGCGATCGCCGGGCACGGCGACGCTCTCGCCGGCGCCCCCGCTCTCTTGCCGAATGTCGTGGAGGTACGGCGTCACACCGGTCGCTACGTCCGACAGACCGAGTGCCGGCGGATCGAGACAGACGAAGACGTCGCCCTTGTTGCAGACGGCGGTCGCGTCGAGCGTCCCGCGTACGGCGCGACCAAGCCCAGCGCCCGTCAGGGCGGCAACGAGCAGCTCGATAGCCAGGCCGAGGCCGTAGCCCTTGGCGCCGCCGAACGGGCTGATTGAGCCGTGTGCCGCAGCCCCTGGGTCGGTTGTCGGCGCGCCGTGTTCGTCGAGGGCCCAGCCTGCCGGGATCGGCTGGCCTCGGTTCAGGTGGGCGAGGATCCGTCCCATCGAGACCTCGCCGGTCGCCATGTCGAACACGAACGGATCGGGCTCGGCCGGAATCGCGATGGCGAGGGGATTCGTACCGATCATGGCGCGGCGGCCGCCGAAGGGGTGGACGAGGGCCTCGCTCGTCGTCGTCGCCAGACCGAGCTGCCTGCGCGCGGCCAGCGTCTCGACGTAGGGCGCGAGCATGCCGACGTGGTTGTTGTTGCGCACGGCCGCGGCGGCGACGCCGGTCTCGCGCGCCCGCTCCGAGATCAGCTCGACGGCCTTGTTGGCGACGACCGGGCCGAGACCGCGCGCGCCGTCGATCGCCGCAAACGCCGGTTTCGGCCACTCGACGGCGATCTCCGCGCCCAAAACGGTCACGCCGTTGCGGATTCGCTCGACGATCAGGGGCAGGCGCTGGATGCCATGTGAGGCGTGGCCGCGGAGATCTCCTTCGACGAGCTGCTCCGCCTGCACGTGAGCCTCGTCCTCGGGCGCCCCCAGCGCGACCATGATCAACACGATGAGTGCGCGTTCGTTGTCTGCCGTGAGGACGACGAATCCCTCACGGTCGTCTTGTCGCTGCCGGACGATCGGGGGCGCGGAGTCGTTAGCCCGCGGTGGCATCGCGGTGGATCTCGAAGGCGAGGGGCGGAGCGTGTTGCTGGCAACTGTACACGTAACACCAGCTCGCGCCAGAAGAGCGTCAATTCGTAGTCGACGGTGCCTGTCGTCGAATGGTCGGGCGCGAGCTGTCCCTGTCGTTGGAAGGATTCGTACGCGGCACCTGGCTCCAGGGCCAGCGACGGTTCCTTTGGTCACGGCTTTCCCCTCTTCGAGACCAGGGGCAGGCACGGGGCGGCAGCTGCGCGCATCGAACAACGGCCGCCGCCCGGCGCTCCGGTCAAGCTACGAAGCGCCGAGATCTTCGAGTTCACCAGAGCGGCACACCCAAGTACGCTTGCTCGAGTCGGGATTATCCGGCGCGCCGCGCGCGAATGCGTTCCTCCCAGATCTCCTCGGCGCGCGCGAACTCGGTCATCGAGCGCGGGCCGTTGCGCTCGAGAGCCTGTTTGAACCAGGTGCGGTCGTTCCGGCGCAGCTCGAGCTGTTCGGTGTGAAACGGCGCCTGGAGGGGGCTGGAGCGTCCTCCGCCCTGACGATCGAGGAACTCCCCGAGCCGCTCCGCGGACGTCCACATCGCCTTGTAGAGGATGACGCCGCCTCGGTCGAGCACCCAGCACATGTTCGGCAGCGCGCTCAGGTGCTCGCCGGGATGCGCCTCCCGCGTGTACAGGAAGGCCCAGCCCCAGTCCGGCTGCTGTGAGGCCAGCTCGTCGCGCAGAGGACCCTCTGCGCTGCAGTAGGGTCAGGTAAACGAGCCGAACTCGAGCACGAGCCCTCGGCGCCGCCACAGTTCCGACAGGCGGACGCGGCCTCCGTCTTCGAGGAGGGTGAGCTCGCCGTCGGGCGCTCGCTCGCCTGCGTAGATGGATGTTGGGAAAGGTCGCGAAGTCACGGGCGTCCTCGCCGGACTCGACGTAGAGGTCGAAACGCTCGTAGTTGTAGGCGCTCACGGCGCACGTCCTTTTCGAGATCGTGTGTCTGGGGCGGTGTCCGAGGGGATCGGCCCGGCAGATCCCGGTTCTATCCAGATGGCGAGGTCGGCCAGGCGAACTCGCGAGGCCGTCGAGCATGGCGCCGAAGGGCAGATGCCCCCGGATCCGGCATGGGATGGGACACGTCCGTCTCGACGAGCGTCAGCTTGGCGGCGCTCCCTACCCGCGTGATCGCCTCGACGGGCTGCACATGGATGGGCGGCGGCACGGCCCCGGCGCCCGCGAGTGCTTCGACGAGCGAGGCTCGAAGCTGCTCGACGAGGTTGCGCGGCGCATCTGGTGCGAGCACGAGACGGACGTGCAACCCATCGTCGCTGTGCCGAATCTGGTACTGGCGAACCTCGGGGAAGCGGGCGAACGGTGGCCCCAAATGGTACGGGTGCACGGGGATCTCACCACCCCCTGGGGCGGCGAGCTGGAGGATGTCGGCGCTTCGCCCGTCGACGCTCGCGATGCGGGCGAACGGGCGTCCGGTTGGGTTCGGCAGCCCGGCGAGCGTGACGGAGTCCTCGAGCTCGTAGCGGATGAGCGGCTGGGTGCGACTCCAGAGGTTGGTGAGTAGCACCTTGTCGCCTGGGACGCCTGGAGGTACCGGCCGGTTCCGCTCGTCGACGACCTCGAGGATGGTGCAGTCCTCCCACACGTGCAGACCGGCTTGCGCGGGGCACTCGCTCGCCAGCAGGCCGGCGTCGGTGCAGGCGTAGACGTTGTAGACGGGGATTCCCCAGGCTTGATGGGCGCGTTCGCGCGTCTCGTCGGTAAGTCTCTCGGAGCTAGTCGCCGCGATGCGAGGTTCGATGCGCAGCCGGCCTTCGAGCTCCTCGTCCGCGAGTTGGCGGAGGATCGTCGCATGCGTGGCGATTGCCTCGGGCGGGTTGTCGTTCAGCTGTGCGACGAGATGCTCGAGCGGCGTCGTCACGGTGAAGCGTGGGGTCGAGGCGCGCCCTGCGCGAAGCGCCGCGAACACATGGCTCGTCAGGTGAAGCGGGCTCGGGGAGCCGATCGCGGCGAGGTGCGTGTCCGGGGCGACGCCGATCACGGCGAGCGCGCGCATGCAGCCGGCGATGACTATCTCGAACTCGTCGGCTCCGAAGATGAAGACCCCGCGTGTACCGGTCGCACCGCCAGTCGCAAGGACACGGTACTCGTCGAGGTAGAGGGCGCCCGGATCGTCGCTCGCGAAATGCTGCTCGATGCCGGCGAGCCGCAGTCGCGGATCGGTCACGACTCGGTCCCACTCTGACATCAGAGTCGTCTTGGGCAGTGTCGGCAGCTCCTCGAGAGGGATCTCGCTGGCTGCCGCATCAGGACCGAGAAGCTCACGGTAGTACGGCGACGCGCTCGCGGCGTGGCGAATCAGCTCGCGCAGAGCGAGGCGCTGGTGCTCGAGCAGCCGCTCGCGCGACCAGCGCTCGCGCGCGATCATCTCCTGGACGAGTCGTGCCCTGCGGGAGGCCGGATTCTCGGCCATGACACTCACGCTCCTTCCTCAGTCTTCAACCGCGCATGGGCCTTGACGAACGTGAGGAACTGGTGCTCGAAGAGCTCGGCGGAGACCCCGTCCGGGTCGACCAGGCGTTCGAGCGCCATGCCCCGAGCGAGCGCTTGCGCTCCGCGAGCAACTTCTCGAGGCGGCGTCGTCCAGACGAGGCCGAACCGATCGGCGAGCTCGTTGAGCAACCCATCGAAGAGCTCGAGCATCTGCTCGTGGCGGCTTGCCGCCTCCGCTCGGAGGGCGGCATCACGCGAGGCGTGCGTCCAAAACTCGACCAGCAGCGGCTGCCAGGCCGGCTCGCGTCGCACGAGCTCGGCCAACAACCTGCCATTCGACCGAACGGCGCCGTCGAAGCTGTCCGCGCCGCGCGCGTTCTCGAGAGCGCGGACGATACTTCGTCCAAGCTGCTCGTCGAGCAGCGCGAGGAAGAGATCGTCCTTTCCGGCGAAGTTCGAGTACACCGCGCCCGTCGTGTAGCCGGCCTCCTCTGCGATCTCGTCCAGCGTCGCTCCGTGGAAGCCACGCCGGAGGAAAACGACCCGCGCCGCCTGAAGCAGTTGCTCCCGCGTCTGTGCCTTGCGCTCCGAGCGCGTAAGCCTGATCGCCATGGATAACATAGTTATCACAATAACGATAAGATGTCAATAACAACGGTATCACCCGCGGAGCAGGCCGTCGCCCTTGATGTGTCTGCGCTCGATCCCGCGCGCGGGCTGCCCCTCGTCAACCTCCCATCGCGTGGGCGTCGGGGGCGCGTGCGCGTGCACTCGCGTGGGCGTCGGATGAGCTGGGCCGCTCGTTCGGCGATGGTCATGGTGGGGAGGTTGGTGTGGCCGCGGGGGATGCGGGGCATGATGGAGGCGTCGGCGATACGCAGGCCGGTGAGGCCTTGTACGCGAAGTTGGGGGTCGACAACGGCGAGCTCGTCGTGGCCCATGCGGCAGGCGCCGACGGGGTGGTAGAGGGTTGTGTGCTGTTGCTCGTAGGTGCTGCTCGATCGCCGTGTCGCCTGGTGCGAGCTCGCGGCCGGCGAGGTTGTCGAGGGGGGTTGTGACGACGCGCCGAGCGAGCTCGATGCCGGTGCATAGGACGCGGAGGTCGTCTCCGCTGCGGTCGGTCAGGTAGCGGGGCTCGATCTCGGGGCTTGTCGAAGGGGTGGGGTGTGCGCAGCCGCAGGCTGCCGACGCTTCGCCGCTGCAGCGGGACGGCTCCGACCGTGAAGCCGTGGCCGGGTGGCGGTTGGAGCTGCTTCGTTCATGTAGAGGTCGGGGGCGAAGATGAGTTCGAGGTCGGGTGCTGGGAGTCCGGGGCGGGAGTGGAGGAACGCGGCTGCTTCGCCGGTGCGGCCGCCCGCTCGGCGGCGCTCTTCGGGGTCGAGTCGCCGGGCGACGGCGAGACGGACGCGCTCCTTGATCCCTCCGTCGCCATCCTGCACGGCCTCTACTGGCTGTGCGCGAACCTCGCCCAGCGGGGCCCGTCCTGGTCATGGTCGACGATGTGCACTGGGCCGACCCGGCCTCGCTGCGGTTCCTGCGTTTCCTGCTCGGACGCATCGAGGGGCTGCCGGTCGCGCTGGTCGCGGCGGCCCGTCCCGTTGACGCTGCGGAGGTGACCGTGCTCGGCGGCCTCGCCGTGGACCCGGTTGTTGAGGTTGCGCGTCCAGCGCCGCTCAGCCCCGAGGCGGTGGGCTTTCTCCTGCGGACGGGGCTGGGCGAAGAGCCGGACTCCGCCTTCGCGGCCGCGAGCCACGAGGCGACGGGAGGCATCCCGTTCTTCGTCGTCGAGCTCGTGCGCGCGCTCGCCGCCGGCGGCGTCGACCCGAGCGCAGAGGCCGTAGGCAGGCTGGCCATGCTCGCGCCACCTGCTACCGCGCGCTCGCCCACCTGCGCGCGGGTGCGATCGCCGACGCCCGAACCGCGCTCGAGGCGGGCCCTCGCCTCCCCGGATTCAACGCCGCGCTCGCCGCGGCCGTGCTGCTCGAGGCGCTCACCGAGCGGGGCGAGCTCGAGGCAGCCGAGCAAGCAGCCGCACGCTATCCCCTCCACGAGCGCTTCCCGACCATGGTGCACGCCGCCTGGCTGCTCGCATCACGTGGGCGACTGCGGCTCGCCCAGTTCCGGCCCGATGCGGCACTCCAGGACCTCGAAGCAGCCGGCAGCCTCCTGCAGCGGCTCCAAAGCCCCGAGCCCGACCGCCGCGCCTTGGCTCTGACGCCGCCCTCGCCCACCATGCGCTCGGCAGCCACGAGGCCGCACGTGCGCTCGCGAACGAGGAGGTCGAGCTCGCCCGGACGTTTGGCGGACGGCGTGCGCTCGGGGTCGCCCTGCGGGCGACGGGGCTGATCGAAGGGAGCGACCAGGGAATCCGACTGCTCGGCGAAGCCGCCGCGACGCTCGAGCGATCACCGGCCCGCCTCGAGCACGCGCGAGCGCTCGCCGACGCCGAGGCCGCGCTCCGCAGAGCGAACCACCGCGCCGAAAGCCGGCAGGTGCTGCGGAGGGCTCTCGACGTCGCTCATCGCACGGGCGCCCTCGCCCTGGAGGAGCGCGCGCGCACCGAGCTCCTCGCCGCCGTTGGCCGCCCGCGCCCGCTCGCCCTGACGGGTCTCGACGCCTGACCCCGAGCGAGCGGCGGGTCGCACAGATGGCCGCTGAGGGAATCCCCAACCGTGAGATCGCCCAACAGCTCTCTGTCACCACGCGCACCGTCGAGGGCCACCTGACCCACGCCTACCAGAAGCTCGGCGTCTCCTCCCGCGAGCAGCTCACCAGCGCGCTCCGAGAGAGCCATCCGTGAGTCAGGCTCCCCACGACCGCAAGGCATCCCCGCACGGTGCGGATGCGCGGACAAGACGGCTCGACTCAAGACGCCCCGCCGCCTCGGCGATAACAGAGTCCGGCTCGACGACCGGCTGTTCGAGACCCGGGAGATCTCGGCGTGGAGATCAGCCCCATCGTCATCAACGACAACCTCGTCGCCCTCGGTCACCACGCCTGGATCTGCCGGCGAAGCGGCCACGCTCAAGATGATCCCGAAGACGAGCGCCTGCAAGGCGGTCAGCCCACGAACAGCTCGTCTCGGGCACCATCGCCGCCGACAGCGAGGCCCTGCTGAACGCGTGTCGTGGCTTCCCCAGTGCCGGGTGAGATCGGTCGGCTAGCGGCGAGCCGACTATGCCCGCTTGGCGTACTCGCCGAACTCTCCGAAGTCGAGCGCCACGCACGGCTCGTCGCCGACGACCCACGCGTCGTGCCCCGGGGCGAGCGCGAACGCATCGCCTGGCCCTGCCTCTGCTTCGCTGCCGTCGTCCATGCGGACGCGCATTCTCCCGGAGATGATGTAGCCGAGGTGCGAGACCTGGCACGAGTCGGTGCCGGCGATCGGCAGACATTTCTTCGCAAAGTCCGTGTTTTTTGTTCGGACAATGCGTTAAAACGGGATAAGGTGGTACTGTCGTCGCAGACTCGTCGAGGCTCAGTGAAGCGGCAGTCGCGAAGCCTACTTTTTCTCGCGATTGTTTCTACTGCTGTTGCTTGGCGTTGGGCAAAGCGTGCGCGAATCAGGGAAGGAGGATTAGTTGTGGACTTTCCCTCTTCGGAGACTGGCGGTGAGTTCCAGGAGCACGGTGGACAGCCTGAGACGACACCTGACGAAGAGACGCACGCTACCGGTGAGCGAGGGAGGGAAGGCGATGTCGAAGGCGCTGAAGGCGCGATCGGCCACTTGCGCAGCGTCTACGAGCATGACAGGGACGAGTTCTTCCGCATGGCCGCGGTACGCGATCTTCCTCCGGACGTTCGACAGGCCCTCGTCGGCATTCTCACCCTGTCGGCGGACGCGCTTTCTGTCCTTCGTGACATCCTGATGCTGCCGGAGCCGTACCGTCGGGCGCTGGTGGCCGCGCTCGATCTCCCGGACGAAGCGCGCCACGCGCTACGCGGCCTTCTGGCAAGCAGCTGAACATGAACCGGCCGTTGGCGTCCTGGGGGGAGCCCGGGAGCCCTCCCGACGCTGGTGGCTCACCGGGCCAGCGCATCAACGCGGGATCGGCACCAGCTCCGTCAGGTCGGATCCCTAGCCGGCGACGGAGCTGGAGCGGGCCGCGGCTCGCGAGCGTCATGCGCGCACGGAGCTGCGCGGTTCGGTCCGGCTCGTGGCAGAGATCGCCGAGCCCTCGGAGAGGCGCAGCCGTGCGCCAACGACGGTCAGGCCGTCATGCGAATGGCGACGTTGTACTTTGCGACTGACGTGCGCCGTCCTGGCGTCTCGTCAGCCGGCATCGCGTTCAGCATCTCGTCGCCGCGCCGGTAGTCGTCCGCTGTCTCGAAGAACAGGATCACAAGCGACCTGTTGGCGTCGGGGTCGTGGAGTACGACGATTTCGGACGCCGGAAGTCCCTCCGGCCGCTCGCCTTCGCGCATCTCGCGCTCCATCTCCCCCATTCGCTCCTTGCTCACCCCGTCGAAGGTCACAACGCGTGCGAGCGCCATCGGATCCCCCTTTGTCCGTAGAGTGCCTCAATCCTACGCCTGCAGCAGCCCGCACGGCCGTCCCTACGAGAACAGCTACGCCTGGTTCGTGAAGATGAAGGACGGCGAGGTCATCGACGGGACGGCGTTCTTCGGCAGCATCGCCTTCAACGAGCCCTGGACGCGGCTGCCTGGATAGCCGAATGGATGCATCTCGCCAACCTGACTCGTCCTATTCAGGACCGTGACGCCCCTTCTCGAGGGCAGATAGGAGCGAAGCGCGCGCGGCTCCCCGCGCTGGAGCCAGGAATGGTGTGGATTCTTGATCCGGTCTCGTGGCTGCAGGAACACGAATAGCTGTGCAGAACTACGTTCCGTCGTCGAGTCATCGCGAGAGAGGGGCAGGAAATGGTGGTAGCGCGCAGAGACGAGGGTTACGGCTGGATCATCTTCTCCGGCATCATGCTCGTCCTCGTCGGCCTGCTCGACATCGTGAACGGGATCCGCGCGATCGGCGCGCAAGACACCACGTTCGATGCGATCTTCTGGGACAACAACATCGAGGCGTGGGGCTGGTTCTACCTGATCGTGGGGATCGTTCTTTTCGTGGCTGGTTGGGCGATTTTCGGCCGTGCTCAATGGGCGGTGATGGTCGGGATAGCGGCGGGGGTGATTGCCGCTGTCTTGAACATGTTTTGGGTGTTCGTCTACCCGATCGCCAGCCTGATCATCGTCATCGTCGCCGTGCTTGTCGTGTACGGGCTCGTCGTATACGGTCTCAATGACGGGCGCGCCGACGAGGGTTCCACGTACCGTTGATGTCTGGTTGCCCGAGTTGCGGCTCTGCCGCGAGCAAAGGCAGGGCCCGGCTCACCGAGATCATCAAACGAGGCGGCTTCACCAGAGTCCGGCGCGCGAAACCGAAACCCCGTTCAACCTGATACTCGAGGCGCGCGACTCGGCCGCCGTGTCGGCCGCACACTCGAGGCGCGCCCGCGCCGGCGAGGATCTCCTCCGGGCAGTGTCTTGCACGTCCGCGACCTCGGCGTAGGCGGCGCCTTCGAACGCGCCCAACTCGCCGGCACGAACGTGCGGTACCAGTGCGGCCGGGTGTTGGACACGTGGAGTCGGTCGCTCGAGCCCTGCCGACGTAGCGGCCTTGGCGATGACTGCTATCGATAGTTTCGGTAGCGACGATAGGAACGGCGGCGCTACCTTGGGAGCATGATCCTGCGACCGTTCCTCTACGACCAGACGGCGTGCGCGAGCTACCTGTTCGGGTGCGGCTCGAAGGGGAAGCTGGCCGTGGTGGACGCGCACGTCGAGCTGGTCTCTGACTACCTGGCCGAGGCGGAGTCGCTCGGCTCGCCCATCGTGGCGGTGTTCGAGACGCACGTGCAGGCAGACCACGTCTCCGGGCTTCCGCCGCTCGTCGAGGCGACGGGAGCGACGGCCTACGTGCCGGCGGATGCCGGTGTGGAGTTCCCGCATGTGGCGCTCGCGCACGGTGAGGTGGTGGAGCTCGGGAACACGATCGTGCGCGCGCTTGCGACGCCGGGCCATGCCCCGGCGCATCTCGCGTACGTCGTCAGCGACGTTCGCCGGGAGACGGAGGAGCCCTGGCTTGTGTTTACGGGCGACTCGCTGCTGGTCGGTGACGTCGGGCGTCCCGACCTGCACGCGAAGGGGGATCCGCTTCCGCTCGCGCGGGACCAGTACGAATCGATGCAGCGCCTGCTGGCGCTTCCCGACTCGGTGCTCGTGTATCCGAGCCATTACGGGGGCTCGGTGTGCGGCCGCGACCTTTCCGCCAACCCGTTCTCCTCGATTGGCTTCGAGCGCCGCCACAACAAGGCGCTGCGGCCGGCGGACCCGGACGCGTTCGCGGAGGCCCTCCTCGAGGACACGCCGCCGCCCCCGGCCGACCAGAAGGCAATCGTCGCAGCCAACCGCTCCGGCCGCATCCCGGCGCGGGTATGACCGCCGTCCGTCTGGGCCTGCTGGCCAACTGGCGGCAGTTCAGCCTGCTCGTAGGTCTGAACGCGCTCGTGGGCGCGATGGTCGGGCTCGAGCGCAGCGTGCTGCCGCTCGTCGGCGAGCAGGACTTCGGCCTTGTCTCGAAGGCGGCGATCCTCGCCTTCGTCGTGGCCTTCGGAGTTGCGAAGGCGCTCACGAACCTGGCCGCGGGGGGGCTCGCCGACCGGGTCGGGCGCAAGCGGCTGCTCGTGCTCGGCTGGCTGTTCGCGCTGCCGGTGCCCGTCATGATCGCGCTCGCTCCGAGTTGGGGCTGGATCGTCGCCGCAAACCTGCTGCTCGGCGTCAACCAGGGTCTGGCCTGGTCGATGACCGTCGTCATGAAGATCGACCTCGTCGGCCCGACGCGGCGAGGGCTGGCGCTCGGTCTGAACGAGTCGGCTGGCTACCTCGGCGTCGCCGCGGCTGCGTTCCTGACGGGAGCCCTGGCCGCGACCTTCGCTCCCCGGACGATCGTATGGGCGGGCGCGCTCGTGATCGCACTCGTCGGCACGCTCGTCTCCGTCGCGTTCGTGCGCGACACGGGGGAGCACGTCGCTCACGAGCAGCGACGCGACCACGACGGGGACGGGAGGGCGCTCTCCCTGCGCAAGGCGTTCGTCGAGGCGAGCTTCCGCCAGCCCGTGCTTCGCGCCTGCTCGCAGGCCGGGCTCGTCAACAACCTCAACGACGCGCTCGCCTGGGGCCTCGCTCCGCTCTACCTCGCAGCGCACGGGGCGAGCGCGGCCGAGATCGGCGTCGTCGCAGCCGTGTACCCGGCCGTCTGGGGCGCCGGCCAGCTCGGTACCGGCTGGCTCTCAGACCGCACGGGGCGCAAGCCGCTGATCGTCCTGGGCATGCTCGTCCAGGCCGCCGGCCTGGTGCTCCTCGTGACAGGCGGAGGCGACTTCGCACCAGCGCTCGGCGCCACCGCCCTGCTCGGCCTCGGCACGGCGCTCGTCTACCCCACCCTGATCGCCGCCGTCTCCGACGTCGTCCAGCCGCGCGACCGCGCGCCGGCGGTTGGTGTCTACCGCTTCTGGCGCGATTCCGGCTTCGCCGTGGGCGCGCTACTCGCCGGCTTCCTCGCCGACGCCGCCGGGGCCGGACCGACGATCACGATCGTCGCCGCGATCACCGCCGGCAGCGGTCTGCTCGTTGCCGCAACCCCCTGGCGGCCGCCGGCAACCGTCCGCCGCCGGCTCGACGATGCCCGCACGACACCGCTCGCGGCGGGTCGCGGACGCACGTGACGGGCATCGTCGCGCATGCCTGAGGCAGCTGAGTCGGTGGCGGCCCGGGCCGACACCGATCGTGCGCGCGCCTACGACGCCTGGTACGAGTCCCGGCTCGGCGCCGCCTGCCACCGCATCGAGGCGAGGCTCGTCGCCGGGCTCACGGCCCCCAAGCGGGGTGAGCATGCCCTCGACGTCGGCTGCGGCACCGGCATCTACACCGCCTGGCTCGCCGAGGAGGGGCTGGAGGTGACCGGGCTCGACAACGACCCCGGCATGCTCGCCGCCGCGCGCGACAAGGCCCCGACGGCACGACTCCTCGAAGGAGACGCGACGACGCTCCCCTTCAGGGACGGAACCTTCGACCTCGCCGTCGCGGTGACGCTCTTCTGCTTCCTCGACGGCGAGCAGCGGCGAGCGGCGGCCCGCGAGCTTCTGCGCGTCGCGCGTCCTGGCGGACGGGTCGTCATCGGCGAGCTCGCCCGCTACAGCCTCTGGGCCGCGCAGCGGCGCGTCAAGGGCTGGCTCGGCTCGAGCACTTGGCGGAGCGCCCACTTCACGACCGCGGGCGAGCTTACGCGGCTGTTGCGCGACGCCGGCGCCGCCTCCGTCAGCACGCGGCATGGCCTCTACCTTCCACCCTGGGACGCCCGGGCAATCGTGGGCCGGGCGGAGACCATCGAGCGACTCGGCCGCCCGCTCGGGAAGGTCGGAGCCGCGTTCGTGGGTGCGCGTGCGAGCACACGCACCCTGTGAGGACGAGCCAGCGCGCGCCGAGCGCGAACGGCCCGGTCGAGCGTTTCGCCGCGCCGTGCAGCTCATCGCCGGGAGGCGGACAACGACGAGCTCGACGAGCGCGCTGCGTGAACCCGAGGCTCTGTGCGTCAAGGATCCGGAGTGCGTCCGGGCCCGCGGGTTCGAAGCACGTCGCTCCCCTCGGAAAGCGGATCGTCGCTCGCGACGATCCTGAAGCGATCGACGGGGTCTCCGAGCGAGAGGAGGCTCGTGCGCTCGGCGCGAACGCCCATGAGCGCAGGGTCGATCTGGTCCATCCAGAAGGCGTCAGCCGCGCACATGACCGTCGTGACGTCGCGCAGGCCGCGCCGCGAGAAGAACTGGGCGAAGAAGCATTTGGTCACGCGCATCTCGAACCACTCGTCGCCGTTTCGCTCGAACTCGAACTCCATGGCCTTCCCGTAGATGCGGGTCAGAGGCCGCATGAACCGCTCGACGGTGTCGAGGGACTCGCCCCCGCGCCTCAGCAAGAGGCCGCTGGCTGGGCCGCTCGTGTGGACGATCGACTCGGTGAACACGTGCTGGAGGAAGAGGATCGTCCGCTCATGGCCCAGCTCGGGCGCCAGCGACTCGTAGGCTGCGAGAACGGCCGCGGACATGCGCAGCATCCCTTTCGATCCCCGGTCGACGACGAGATCCGCCTCGTCCTCCCGGACGATCTGCTTCGCGCGCCCCCTGATCGACCTGACGCATTGCTTCTCACGGCCTGGGATCACCGTCGTGAGATGCGGCTCCAAGTGAGCGAGGAACCTCCTCGTCGAGAAGCCGCCGAGCATCCACCCGCCGACCCACTGGCTCAGATTCAGGCTCCGCATAACACCGGGAACGCCGCGCCTGCCGGCTTACCTTAACGATGACAAGCCGGCCAGACAGAGATCGCGATCTCTGCTCGCGCCCGGCACCAGTGGGGGCAAGAGACTCTCTTGATGCGGGTCAGTCTCGGCGTGGGGTCAGATCTTGCAGTGCACACGGGAGCCTCGCCTCGGTGAGCGGTCGCTTAGTTGCGCCCCGAGGCGTGCCAGCCCGATAATCGATGTCGTGACCGACACCCTCAGTGCCAACAAGCAGCTCGTTCGCAGGCTCATCGAGGAAGGGTTCAACGCCGGCAACCTCGACGCCGTCGACGAGCTCGTCTCACCGGACGTCGTCACCCACAGCCCGATCATCCTCGACGCTCCGACGGGAGCCGACTCGATCCGCGGCGGCATCGAGATGATCCGGCGATCGTTCCCGGACCTGCACGTGGAGATACTCGACATGCTCGCCGAGGGAGACCGCGTGGCCGTGTTCATGCGCATGAGCGGGACCAACAGCGGCGACTACCGGCGCGGAGGAGCGACGAACCGGCGTGGCAGCCTTCGCGCCTTCCTCATCTGGCGCGTAGCCGACGGTCGCCTCGTCGAGAGCTGGGGCCTCGCCGACCGCTTCGAGTTCCTCCAGCAGCTGGGCATCGTCCCTTCAGACGACGAGCTGGCCGCGCGCATGCCGAGGCCGGCCGGCTCCGACCGAGGCCAAGGCGCTACAGGCTCTAGTGCGGCCTCATAACGTTTGACTCGAAACACCCGCAGCTTCGAGGCCACACTTGCGGCCGCTACGCGGCCGTTGATCCTTGTGGTTGTCGAGGCTGGGGCAGCCGGCGCGGCCTGGCCCGAGCGACCGGAGCGGCTCGGGATCTCTCGAAAAGAGAAAGCTGACCCCGGCCGCGGAGCGGCCGGAAAGTGCGGCGTCGCGGGACGCGAGTCTCAGGTGCAACGTGGGAGACGCCGCACTAGATCGACACCGTGACAGGAAACGTCGCCACCCATGCGGCCGCGCCGATGAACACGGCCGTCGCGAGGCCGAGCATCGCGAACCGTACCTGCGGCGACTCGAACTTCGTGCTGATGCCCGCGAAGAACAACACCGAAGCGAACAGCACGACGCAGAGGACGTAGTTGTCCGAGCGCTGGTTCGCCTCGCGCGCCTCCGAGCTGAACTGATCCGCCTCCGCTTCGAGCCGCTCGGCCCGCTGCGCCGCCTCAACCGTGTATTCAGGCATGGCGAAGGGCGTCTTCGGGGCATCCGGGTTCGTTCTCGGATCTGTCGCCAGCCAGGCTTCGAACGCCGGCTGGAACTCATCGCGAAACCGCTCGCTGTAGAAGCCGGCGAGCTCGGTCTGCTCCTCTGCGAACGCGTTGAGCCAGTCGGTAAAGAGGGCGATGTCAACCTGGACGAGCTGGCCTGCCTCGGTCGATGCCCGCGTCGACTCGACGCGCGACGCGTTCGCGCTGCTGAAGGAGTTCGCCTGCACGCCGCTCCAGCGAGCCGACTGGTACGAGCTCCACGCGGTCGCAACGGTCGCGAGCGCGAGGAGCACGGCCGAGCCTATCTCGATCCAGCGCTCGTACCGGCGAGCCCCCACGTCGGCCTTGGACGCATTCCCCTCAGACATGCGAAGCGAATGCGAGCATATGTGGTGGCGACATGCCTCGCTGGTGCGGAATCCTCATCGACCGCTACGGTGAAGGCGCGTGGAGAAGCAGCCTCCCGACGACGATCCCCTCTTCGACGAGCGGTTCAACTGGGACGACGAGCCCGCCGAGTCGGTACCGCCTGGGCAGATCGACAGCCCCCGGCAGCGACCCGCTTCTCCGGGGCCAATCCCCTCCGAGGATCGCTTCCGCGCCCGGCGATCTCTCCGCTCGCGGGATCTCGTCCTTCTCGCCGGCGCGCTCGTTCTCGCCGTGGTCGCCGTCGTGATCGTCCTCTCGACGCGCGGCGGGGACGGCGAGCAGACCGCCGACGCGGGGGCGCCCCTCG
>CAZCIJ010000033.1:0-17298 GCA_964498265.1 uncultured Gaiellales bacterium
GCCGTTCGGAGAGCTCCCGAAGACCCGGATCCCCGCCGGAACCTGCAGCTCGCCCGCCGCGTGCTCGGGGCCGGGGCCGTCCCCCGAGGTCGGGAGGAACGCGGCCGCCTCCCGCTCCGCCTCGAGCTCCATCTCGGACTCGGGCTCGGGCGTCGGCTCGTCGTGGGGGCGAGACCCGAGCTGATCGGCGTCGCGGTCGAAGAGCTCGCTCATCAGTCGGGGCCTTCGAAGTAGATGTACTTGAGCTCCTGGTGATGGAGCCTGTGGCCGAGCTTGTCGCGCTTGGCGGCCAGGTACTGCCGGTTCTCCGCGTTGGGCGGCACCTCGATCGGCACCTGCTCGACCACCTTCAAGCCGAACCCTTCCATTCCCGAGATCTTCCGTGGATTGTTCGTGAGGATCCGGATGGTAGAGAGGCCGAGATCGGAGAGGATCTGCGAGCCGATGCCCCATTCGCGGGCATCGGCCGCGAAGCCGAGCTTGAGGTTCGCCTCCACCGTATCGAGCCCCTCCTGCTGGAGCTCGTACGCCTTGAGCTTGTTGAGCAGGCCGATACCGCGTCCCTCCTGGGACATGTACAGCAGGACGCCCCGCTCCTCCTGCGCGATGCGCCTGAGCGCGAGCTCGAGCTGCTCGCCGCAGTCGCAGCGCAGCGAGTGGAAGACGTCCCCGGTCAGGCACTCGGAATGCACCCGGACGAGGACGTCGTCGACGCCGGCCACCTCGCCCCTCACGAGCGCGACGTGCAGCTTCCCGGTCAGCCTCTCCCTGAACGCGACGGCCGAGAACTCGCCGTACTCCGTCGGCAGCCGGACGGACACCACCCGCTCCACGAGCTTCTCCGTGCGACGCCGGTACTCGATGAGGTCGGCGATCGTGACGAGCTTCAGACCGTGCTCCCGGCAGTACGGAACGAGATCGGGGACTCGCGCCATCGTTCCGTCGTCGTTCATGATCTCGCAGACCACGCCGGCCGGATTCAGCCCGGCAAGCCGGCTGAGGTCGACGGCCGCCTCCGTCTGGCCGGCGCGCTGGAGCACGCCGCCCGGACGGGCACGTAGCGGGAAGACGTGGCCCGGCTGGACGAGGTCGCGGTTTCCCTTCGTGGGGTCGATCGCGACCTGGATCGTATGCGCCCGGTCGGCCGCCGAGATGCCCGTGGTCACGCCCTCCCGGGCCTCGATCGAGACGGTGAACGCCGTGCCGAACGTCGCCTCGTTCTGGTAGGTCATCGGCGGAAGGCCGAGCTCGTCGCAGCGCTCGGACGTCAGGCAGAGGCAGACGAGGCCTCGACCGTGCTTCGCCATGAAGTTGATCGCCTCTGGCGTGGCGAACTGGGCGGCGATGGTCAGGTCGCCCTCGTTCTCCCGATCGGCCGCGTCGACGACGACGACGATCTTGCCCGCTTGGATGTCGGCGATCGCCGCCTCGATCGGAGCGAACGAGGACGGCTCCTCGATTCGGAGAGCGGGCTCGCTGGCCATGGCGAGATGGTAGCGCCGGTTACCGCGGCGGTACGAGCCGCTCGACGTACTTCGCGATCACGTCGACCTCGAGATTCACCTCGTCACCGGGCGCGAGCGAGCCAAGGGTCGTCGCGCTCAAGGTGTGGGGGATGAGCGCGACCTCGAAGCACCCCGCGTCGAGCCCTGCGATGGTGAGGCTGACGCCCTCGACGCCGATCGACCCCTTCTCCACGCAGTAGCGGAGGATCGCATCGGGGGCGCCGACGACGACTCGGCGCCCCTCGCCCTCCGGGACGACCTCGCGCACGCGACCGACGCCGTCGACGTGGCCCTGCACGATGTGCCCTCCGAGCGGCTCCCCGGCTCGCAGCGCGGGCTCGACGTTCACGCGGGCGGCCGGCCGTAGGCGCCCGAGCGTCGTACGAGAGATGGTCTCGGGCACGGCGTCGAAGGCGAGGACGGCATCCTCGGCCTCCGTCACCGTCAGGCAGACGCCGTTCACCGACACCGAGTCGCCGACGGCCGCCGCAGCAGCCGTCGCGGGGGCGCGCAGCCGGATGCGGCGCCCGGTCGCGACGTCCTCCACCGACTCGACGGCCCCGAGCTCTCGCACGATGCCGGTGAACACGACTCCGAGCATACGCGGGGCGCCCGCAGGCCGCCGAGCAGCCTCCGCTAGGGCTCGTGCACGTAGGCGGTCAGGAGGACGTCGTGCCCGACGGGACGGGCGTCGAGGTGGGAGAGCGCGATCGGCGCCGGCAGCCGCTCGAGCACGCCCGGCCCCTCGCCCGCGAGCGTTGGGGCGACGAACAGCAGCAGCTTGTCCACGAGGTCGGCGCGCAGGAACGACGCCGCCAGGGTCGGCCCGCCTTCGAGAAGGAGCGACTGTACTCCCTCGGCGGCGAGGGAGGCGAGCTCGTCCTCGAGCGCGCCGCTGCGGAGCTCGAGGCGGGAGCCCGGCGGCAGCGGTCCCCGGCCGAAGGCGAGCCGCCGCGGCTGGCGGACGGCCCCGACGCCTCGCGCGGTCAGGCGCGGATCGTCCGCGCGCACGGTCCCCATGCCCACGGCCACGGCGTGCGAGTCAGCACGAAGCTCGTGCACGAGCCGGCGCGACTCCTCGCCCGAGACCCAGCGCGAGCCCGGCACGCCCACACGCCCGTCCAGGGTGACCGCGGCCTTGTACGTCACGAAGGGGCGGCCCCTCGTCACCCACGCGCGGAAGGCCTCGTTCTGGACGCGCGCGCGCCATTCCAGCTCTCCGCCGGGAAGGTCGACGTCGAGGCCGGCAGCCCGCAGCCGCTCGAGCCCGCGCCCGTCGGTGAGCGGGTTCGAGTCGCGGGCGCCGACCACGACGCGGGCGAGCCCTGCCGCCGCGACGGCGTCGGCGCACGGGGGCGTGGAGCCCCGGTGCGCGCACGGCTCGAGCGTGACGTAGAGCGTGCCGCCGCGGGCGCGGGCGCCGGCCCGCTCGAGCGCGACGACCTCGGCGTGGGGCAAGCCCTTGCGCTCATGCCAGCCCTCGCCCACGACCTCCCCGTTTTGAGAGAGGACGAGCGCGCCGACCATCGGGTTCGGAGCCGTCGTGCCGCGCCCGCGCTCGGCGAGCTCGAGCGCGCGCTCGAGGTGCTCGGCGTCCCGCGGGCTAGCCAAGAGCGCGGACGAGGCTCGAGTATGCCGCCGCGATGTCGTCCGTGTAGAAGATCGCGCTCGCCGCGACGACGAGGTCCGCCCCCGCCTCGCGCACCATGTGCGCGTTCTCCTGCCTGATGCCGCCGTCCACGCCGATCAGCGTGCTCTCCGGCAGGAGCTCGCGCAGGCGGTGGATCCTCTCGACCGACTGCGGGAGGAACGCCTGGCCGGAGTAGCCGGGATGGACGCTCATGACGAGGACGAGGTCGAGGTCCTGCGAGGGCCCCGCGGCGACCTCGACGGGAGTGTCGGGATTCAGCGCCATCCCCACTCCGAGGTCGTGGCCGCGCGCCTGGGCGATCGCCTGCTCGGGATCGCGCACCGTCTCGACGTGGAAGGTGACGCTGTCCGCGCCGGCCGCCGCGATCTGCTCGAGCTGGTCGCACGGGTCGTCGACCATCAGGTGGCAGTCGATCCGCCCGCCCGCGTCGTGCACGGGGGGCGCGATCGCCTGGACGACGACCGGGCCCATCGTGACCGGCGGGATGAACCTGCCGTCCCCGACGTCCACGTGGAAGATGCGCGCGCCGGCGGCGATGAGCGTCTCGATCTGCTCGCCGAGCCGCAGGAAGTCCGCCGCGTAGAGCGAGGGCTCGACCTCGACTCCGCGGATCCAGTCTCGCCAGGTCATCACTCGAATCCTAGGGCTACGTCAAGCAGCGTATCCGCGCCACGAAGAAGCCGGAGGTCCCGTGACGGCTCGGCAGCGTGAGGAGGAACTCGGGCCTCCTCGGGTGCCGGAACCGCGGCCACTCGCGACTCAGGTCGTCGACGGGGAGTCCGAGGGCGTCCACGACCTCCTCGTTCTCGGCCGGGTTGATCGTACAGACGGCGTACGTCACCGAGCCGCCCGGACGCACTCGCTCCACCGCGGCGCGCAGCAGGCCGAGCTGCAGCTGCGGGAGCGGCTCGGCCCGCCAGCGCAGGTCCGGCCGCGAGGCGAGCGTCCCCAGCCCGGAGCAGGGCGCGTCCACGAGGGCGCGGTCGAACCCCCTGAGCTCCGGCGGGAGCCGGAGACCGTCCGCGTGCACGACGTGGACGTTCGCCGCTGCGAGACGCTCGACCACTCCCTCGAGCTCGCGGGCCCTGCCCGCGCGCGCCTCGACGGCGACGACGTCGCCGGCCAGCTGCGTGGCCTTGCCGCCGGGAGCCGCGCAGAGGTCGAGAACGCGCTCCCCCGCCAGCGAGCCGACCGCGAGGCCCGCGAGCTGGGAGCCGCGGCTCTGGGGCCAGGCGAGGCCGCACTCGAGCCACTGGGGAGGAACGCGCTCGACGACGAGCGCGTCGGGAAGGTCGTCGTCCGACCGCACCTCCCCGGGGTCACCCCTCTCGAGCAGGGCCCGGAGGGCCGAAGCCGGGTCCGTGGAGACACGACGCCGGTTGACGCGCACCGCCGTCTCCGGCGGCTCGTTCTGGGCCCGCATCAGCTCGAGCGCCTCGACCGCGCCGAGCTGGCGCCACCAGACCTCGGCGACCCAGTCGGGGTAGGAGTGCTTGAGGGCCGCGGCGGCCGGAGTCGACTCGGGCAGGGCGTGGAGCAGATCGGCAAGACCGGCCGCCAGCCGCCGCATGACGGCGTTCGTGAACGCGACGGCACGCTCGAGACCCGCCTGGCGGACGAGCTCGACGGCCTCGTTCGCGGCGGCATGCGCCGGCACGTCCATGTAGCCGAGCTGGTAGCCGCCGAGCCGGAGCGCGGCACGGACCGGCGGGTCGAGCTTGCGGACGGGGCGCCGGCCGAGCGCGTCGATCGCGTGGTCGAGCGTGCGGACGCGCTGGATGGTGCCGAATGCAAGCTGCATCGCGAATGCTCGGTCGCGGCCCGAGAGCCCGGACTCGTCCGCTGCGGCACGGAACGCACGGTCGGCGTAGGCGTCCTCTTCGAACACCCGGAGCAGGACCGCGTGCGCGACCCGGCGGGCCGTCACCGCTTCCAAGGCTACGTGCTCCCCGCCGCGAATCATGACCGCACTTCTAGCGGGAAGCACTCAGGTCTCGCGCAGGCCGCGCAGGAACTCGGCGCCCGTCATCCGTCGCCGGCCGTCCGCCTGCACCTCGAGGAGCTCGATGCCGCCGGCCACGAGCGCCGAGCCCGCATCCGCCGGTCGCGCGCGCCAGACCGTCAGCCTCCGTCCGCGCACGTCGGCCCGAGCGCCGATGTGCGGCGACAACGCGCGGATCCGGTTCAGGAGCTCCGCCGGGGGCCTCGACCAGTCGAGCTCTCGATCGGCGGGCAGGATCTTCTCCGCGTACGTGACGCCCTCGGAGGCCTGCGGGACGAACGTCGGGTCGGGAAGGACGCCCTCGAGCAGCTCCACCGCGAGCGCGGCGGCCCGCTCGTAGACGGCGCCTGCGTCGTCCTCGAGTCCGATCGGAAAGGCATGCTGGGCGGCGACCGGGCCCGCGTCCAGCTCGGCCGTCGTACGGTGAATCGTGACGCCTGTGGTCGTGTCGCCCGCCATGATCGCCCGCTCGACGGGCGCGGCGCCCCGCCAGCGCGGGAGGAGCGACGGGTGCACGTTCAGCCACAGACGCTCCTCGAGCACGGGCACCGGGATCAGGACACCGTAGGCGCAGACGATCGCGACCGGAGCGGTGCCCGGCGCCACCGTCAGACGCTCGGGCTGGACGACGGCGATGCCCAGGCGCTCCGCAGCCGCCTTCGCCGGCGGCGGCGCGAGGCGCCGTCCGCGCCCGCGCGGGCGGTCGGGACGCGTGACGAGCAGCTCGATCTCATGGCGCTGCGCCAGGCCCTCGAGCACCGCCGCGCCGAGCGGCGCGGTCGCAGCGACGACGAGACGCACCGAGAGCGTCTAGACGTTTGATCGGAAAGTCCGATCAAACGTCGCGTTAGCACCGCCGCACGCGGCCGATTCGGCCGCTTGCGGCGCAGGTAACTGGGACGGCCATGCCGTAGGGGCCGCGAGGCAGCCCCGTGTATGGAGACGATTGATCGGTTTGTCGATCAATCGTCTAGACGGAGCCGAGAACCGGCTGCGGGCGGAGCTTCGCGAGCGCCTCTCGACGCTGCTCCGGCGCCGTCCGATCGATGATGAGCACGCCGTCGAGATGGTCGACCTCGTGCTGGATCACGCGGGCCGCGAGGCCCTCGGCCTCGATGCGCAGCTCCCCGCCGCTCGTCGAGCGCGCCTCGACCGTGACGGCGACCGGCCGCTCGACCTCGACCGTGACGCCGGCGGCGTCGAGCGAGAGACATCCTTCCTCCAGCACCTCCCGCTCGTCTGAGCTCGCGACCACCCGCGGGTTCACGAGCACGACGGGATCGGCGCCCTCGTCGGCCTGGTGCACGAGGACGCGCTGGAGGACGCCGATCTGGGGCGCGGCCAGTCCGACGCCGGCCGCCCCCGTCATCACCCGGAGCATCCGGTCGGCGAGGGTGGCGAGCGCCTCGTCGAACTGCGTGACCTCGTGCGTCGGCATGCGCAGGACCGGGTCCGGGTACTGGCGCACGCTGGCGAGGATGAAGCGACGCCGGGCCTCTCTCTCGGTGCGTTCCTCCGGTGTCTCCTGCTCGGTCTCGGACACGAGCTCAGTCTAGATGCTGGCCCGTCCTCACCGCGCGCGGAGGCCGCTGCGAACGCGGGCGAGCGGGTCGTGCGCGGGGCGGGGAGTCCCTGCCCTACCAGAGCGACTGCGGGTCGACGTCGACGACGATCGCGAGATCGTCGCGGCGCAGCGCCCTGGCCGCGCGCACGAGTAGGCGCGAGGCGCGCGCCGTCGCCGGCCTCGGATCGCGCGCCTTGACGAGCAGCTGAGCGCGGTGGCGGCTCCGAAGGCGAAGGAGCGGCGCGGGGCCGAGAAGCTCACCCTCGACGACGCCGTCGAGACCCGCTCGCAGCTCACGGAGCAGGGCCAGCGGCGCCTCCGCGTGCGGGCCCGAGGCGAGCAGCCGAACGAGGTGGCGAAACGGCGGGTAGCCGAGCTCGCGTCGGCGCTCCAGCTCGCCGGCGAGGAAGCCCTCGACGTCGTGGCGAGCCGCGTGGAGGAGGGGGCGGGCGTCCGGGCTGAACGTCTGCACGATCACGCGGCCGGGCCCGCCCCTCCCGCTCCTGCCCGCGAGCTGGGTGACGAGCTGGAAGGTCCGCTCGTCCGAGCGCAGGTCCGGGACGCGCATGCTCGTGTCGGCGTCGACGACGGCCGCGAGGGAGACGCCTTCGAAGTGATGGCCCTTCGCGACCATCTGCGTGCCGAGGAGCACGGCCCGGTCGGCGGCCGCGAAGCGGGCGAGGATCTCCTCGTAGCGGCCCTGGGCAGTCGCCGTGTCGGCGTCGAGGCGCATCCGCACGAGCTCCGGAACCCGCTCCGCGAGCTCCTGCTCGAGGCGCTCCGTGCCCGCGCCCAGGCGCACGAGCTCGGCCGAGCCGCACTCGGCGCACCGGTCCGGAGCCCCCGAGACGAAGCCGCAGTGGTGGCAGCGCAGCGCTCGGCCGCCGTGCAGGACGAGCGACACGTCGCACGCCCCGCACGTCGGCGTCCGGCCGCAGCCGCGGCAGTGGAGCGCCGGCGCGATCCCGCGGCGGTTCAAGAGCAGGATTGCCTTGCCGCCCGCGTCGGCGACCCGTCCGAGCCCGGCGAGGAGCGGCGCCGAGAGCGGATAGCCGTGCTCCCGGCGCAGGTCGACGATTGCGACGGGCGGCAGCGCGCGGTCGAGACGCTCCCCGAGCGCCAGGCGGGGAAGGCGCTCCCAGCTCTCGGGCCTCGGCGTGGCGCTGCCGAACACGGCGACCGCGCCCTCGAGCGCCGCGCGACGCGCGGCCACGAGCCGCGCGTCGTAGCGGGGGTCGGCATCCTGCTTGTAGGAGGAGTCGTGCTCCTCGTCGACGCAGACGACGCCGAGATCGCGCAGCGGGGCGAACACGGCCGAGCGCGCGCCGACGACGATCCTCGCCTCGCCGGAGGCGATGCGCTCGCGCTCGTCGCGCCGCTCCGCTTCGGTGAGCCCCGAGTGGAGGCAGGCGACGCTCTCGCCGAAGCGGGCGCGGAAGCGCGCGAGCGCCTGCGGCGTGAGCACGATCTCGGGGACGAGCACGATGGCCGTCCGCCCGCGCTCGAGCGCGGCTGCGCATGCCCGGAGGTAGACCTCCGTCTTGCCGCTCCCGGTGGCGCCGTGGAGAAGGAGGGGCTCGCCGGTCTCCATCCCGGCGACGATCCGCTCCACGGCCAGCTCCTGGGCCCCGGTCAGGACGAGCGGCGCCTCCTCCGCCTGCAGGCTCGGCGTCGGCCGGGCACGCCGCCGCGCGGGGTTGCGTCGCGTCCGCCCTGCCGGCGCCGCGAGCGCGAGCGCGCGGCCAGGCGTGGATCCGTAGTAGTCGGCCACCCAGAGAGCGAGGTCGACGAGCGCGGGAGGGACGCTTCCGTGAACCCGTTCCACGGCCACGGGCTCGACGCCGTCCGGCGCCGACGTCCCGAGCTCCACGACGACCGCGCGACGGCGCGCCCGTCCGAGCGCCACGGTCACGACGTCGCCCTTCGCGAGCCCGTCTCCCAGATAGGTGAACGGGCGCGCGAGCGCGCGCGTGGTCACGAGCGGATAGACGGTGGCGAACACAGCCGGGCGTCCAGAGTACTTCCAGCGGCCGGATAGACTGCGCCCATGGCGCAGGGTCATTCGATCGACACCTATCTGGAGACGATCTACTTCCTCGCCTTCCCGGTAGGCGAGTACGGCCCGGTCGTCAAGGACTCGCCCGCCCTCGCGGCACGCGTGGCGGAGATGCTCGGCGTCTCGCGCGCGTCGGCCGGTGAGATGCTGAAGCGCCTCGAGGCGGACGGCCTCGTCGAGCGCGGAAGCCGCAAGGAGGTGATCCTCACCCCGGCCGGTCGCGAGGCGGCAGAACGGGTCATCCGCCGTCACCGCCTGATCGAGCTCCTGCTGACGGACTTCATGGGCTACACGGGGGCCGAGTCCCACGAGCACGCGGACGCGCTGGCGGACACCTTCAGCGACGAGATGATCGAGCGCATTCGCGAGCGGCTGGGCAATCCCGTCCGGTGCCCGCACGGCTGGCCCGTCGACCCAAAGGCCGAGCAGGCGGAGAACCGCGAGCTCACCTCGCTCGCCGACCTCGAGCCGGGGGCGCGAGCGACGATCGTCCGGCTCGCGGAGCACGACGGCGAGCTGCTCCACTGGTTCTACGACGAGGGGCTCCTCCCGGGCACGGGGGTCCAGATGCTGTCGGCCCAGCCCGCCGCCGGACAGCTCGTCGTGCGGATCGCCGATGCGGATCGAGCCATCGGCGAGCGTGCCGCGGCCGGGCTCTTCGTCCGCCGAGCCGCGTGACCGCTAGGACGCGCCGATCGTGACGAAGCCGAAGAGGCGCTGATCGCCGTCGTCCTCGCCGGCAGCGGCGAGCACGATCGAGCGGAGCGGGCGCAGGCCCTCCACGTCCGGCGCCGCGTCCCCGCCGAGGAGCTGGACGATGTCGAGCGCCTCCTCGAGGTTCACGTACAGGAGGCCGCTCGTCTCGTCCGGCACTCCGGCGGCCTCGCTCGCCTGCCGGAAGCCCTCGTCGTCGGCGAGGCCGCCGCCACCGGCGGCAAGGTCGGCGATGCCCTTGGCCGCCGTCGAGAGGACGAGGTTGTCGCCGACGAGCGCGTAGACGAGCAAGACGTCCTCGCCCTCGAACTCGAGCTGCTTCGCGGAGACGCCCGCGATCGTCGTCTCGGTGACCGTGTAGGGCGCCTCGCCGCCAGTTGCCTGAACGAGGAGCGGAACCCCGCCCACGATCTTGTCGAGCGTCGCCAGCGCCTGCGGCGGATCGGTCGGCGAGAGGACGAGCGTCACCTCGGGGGTGGGCAGCGCCGGCCGCACGAAGAGCGCATGCTCACCCTCGAAGAGCGGCAGCAGGTCCTGCTCCAGGCTGACGCCGAGGGCAAGCTCAACCTGCGCGAGATCGGCGCCGAGGTCCTGCTCCTGCGCGGACATCGCGTCGAGGAGCGCCTCGACCGACGAGCTCACGTCGCCGAAGGACGCGTACGCGAGAGCGTCGTCGGGGACGAGGGCCGTGAGCTCGGGCGAGAACGAGGCGAGCTCGGGTGCGTCGGTCGGGCGGGCCACGCCCTCGAGCCGCATGCCCTCGGGCTCCGCCGTCAGCACGAGGGCGAGCCACTCGAGGGTGCGCCCGCCCAGCGGGTCGAGCGAGCCGCCCAGCGGGCTCCCCGCCTGCTCGAGCTGGCTCGCGAGCGCCTGCCCGAGCGTCGCGCCGTTCACGTAGAGCAGACCGAGCGAGTCCCCGGGTAGCGTCTCGAGCGCGGCACGGAACGACTCGCTCTCGGAGAGCGGGGCGCTCTCTGCCTCGGCGATGAAGCGGCTCAGGACGGCCTCGGTGTCCGCGACGACGTACCAGCCGCCGTCGAGGACGCGCCAGACCGGGACGTCCGCCCCCTCCGCGAGGCTCGTCTCGAACGCCTCCGGGTCCTCGGGCCTCGCCACGAGCGCGACGGGAGGCGTCTCGGCGCCGCCGAGCGCGAGCACAGCCACCCCCACCTCCGGTCCGAGGCCGGCCGGGAGCTGCGCGAGCGCCTCCGCTCCGCCCGGGAAGCGCTCGACCAGCTGCCGGGCCAGCTGCCACTGCTCGGAGTCGGGGGCCGTGGTCACGGAGATGAAGACCGGGGCCGAGGCCGGCACGAGCGCGGCCGCTTCCGGGACGCTCGCCCCGGCGGCTCCGCCGCCGGAGCCGCCGCAGCCCACGGCCAGCACGGCGGCCGCCAGCGCCGCGACGACCACCGCGAACCAGCGCCTCCCGACGATCATCACCTCCACGGTACTACTCGGCCGTCGGCTGACGCTCCATGAGGCTCGAGACGAGCGAGAGAGGCGGGGTGCCGAGGAGCACGGAGGCGACCGCCTCGGTGATCGGCATCTCGATCCCGACCCGGCGCGCGAGCGCGCGGAGCGCGGGCGTCGTCGTCAGTCCCTCGATCACCATCCCGATCTCGCGCTCGGCCGCGCTCGGCGTGAATCCGCGCGCGAGCAGCTCTCCGGCGCGGCGGTTGCGGCTCCAGCGACTCCAGCAGGTGACGATCAGGTCACCCATGCCGGCAAGACCGGAGAAGGTGTCCGGTCGCGCCCCGCACGCCTCGCCGAGCCTCGCCATCTCGCGCAGCCCGCGGCTGATCAGGCCGGCCTTCGCGTTGTCCCCGAGGCGCAAGCCGTCGACGCCTCCGGCGGCCAGCGCGATGACGTTCTTCGCCGCCGCCGCGAGCTCGACGCCGATCACGTCGTCGTTGACGTACACCCGGTAGATCGGCGAGATGAGCGCGTCCTGGAGCTGCCGGGCCAGATCGAGGTCGACCGAGGCGACGACCGAGGCCGCCGGCAGTCCCTGCGCGATCTCCTCTGCGTGGTTCGGCCCCGAGAGCACGGCGACCGGACGCGCGCCGACGAGCTCCGAGAGGCGCCGGCCGCTCGCGGGATCGAGACCCTTCGTCAGGATGAGCACCGGAGACGTCCCCTGGAGCGAGGACGCGACCTCCGCGAAGGAGCGGCTCGGCACGGCCAGCGCGACGAGGTCTGCCTCGGCGACGGGCGCCGAGTCGAGGTGGCGCGGCTCGACGCCGGAGAGGTCAACGTCGCGCATGTAGCGGGGA
The DNA here is from genome assembly GCA_964498265.1 of uncultured Gaiellales bacterium. Lineage (GTDB taxonomy): Bacteria > Actinomycetota > Thermoleophilia > Gaiellales > Gaiellaceae > CAZCIJ01. The sequence goes on from CAZCIJ010000033.1 coordinate 11,766, forward strand.
TTGCGGCCCGTCTCGGCGATCGCGCGCGCCTGCGCAGGGTCGCGGCAGGCGAGGACGACCTCGTGCCCGCGCGCGAGCAGGAGGGTCGAGAAGACCGACCCCCACGACCCTCCTCCGACGACCGTGACGCGCATCAGCGCTTGGAACGCCTGGCGTAGTCGATCACGACCGGCACGCCTGCGAGCTCGAAGCGGTCGCGGAGGCGGTTCTCGACCCAGTAGGCCCAGTCGCGGGTGACGAGCCCGGGATCGTTGACGAAGAGGCGAAGGCGCGGAGGCCGCGACTCCACCTGCGTGCCGTAGAGGAGGTTCAGACGCCGCCCGTTGCGCGCGGGACCGGGGCGCTGAGCGCGCAGCTCCCCGAGGAACCGGTTCAGCTCGGCGGTGGAGATGCGGCCTGCGTGCTTGCGAAACAGCGCCTCGACGCGGTCGAGAAGCCGCTGGAGACCCCGTCCCGTCCTGGCCGAGACGGCGACGAGCGGCGGGCGCTGCCGCAGGCGCTCCTCGAGCCGGGGCCGCACGTCCTCGGTCCCGACCGTGGCGATGTCCCACTTCGAGAGCACGACGAGCGTGGAGCACCCGGCCTTGCGGGCCATGTCGGCGACGGCGAGATCCTGGTCGACGAGGCCCTCGCTCGCGTCGACGAGCACGAGCGCCACGTCCGCCAGCTCGGCGGCCGCCAGCGCCCTCAGCTCGGAGTAGTACTCGACCTGCTGGCGGTGGCCCTTCTTGCGACGGAGGCCCGCCGTGTCGACGAGCACGAAGGTCGTGGAGTCGCGGCTCAGCACCGTGTCGATCGTGTCGCGCGTCGTGCCCGGCACGTCCGACACGATCACGCGCTCCTCGCCGGCGAGCGCGTTCAGGAGGCTCGACTTGCCCACGTTGGGACGCCCGAGGATCGCGACCCGGATCGCTTCCTCCCCGACCTCCGTCCGCCCGCGACCCGGGAGGGCCTCGACGACGCGATCGAGCAGGTCGCCGCTCCCGTGGCCGTGCAGCGCGGAGAGCGGCACCGGCTCCCCGAGACCGAGCCGGTGGAACTCGAGAGCCTCCCCCTCGCGCCCGGGGTCGTCGACCTTGTTCGCGATCACGAGCACCGGCTTGCGAGAACGACGGAGGATCTCGGCGATCTCCTCGTCGCCGGGGCCGACTCCCGCCCTGGCGTCGACGACGAAGAGCACGAGATCGGCCTCCTCGATCGCGCGGCGAGCCTGCCCGGCGACGTCGCGTGTGAGCGCCCCCCTCGCCGCGAGGTCCACCCCGCCCGTGTCGACGAGCAGGAAGCGCTTCCCCCGCCACTCGCACACGACCTCCTTGCGGTCGCGCGTCACGCCGGGCGTCTCGAAGACGACGGCCGCCCGCGTCGCCGTGAGCCGGTTGACGAGCGTCGACTTGCCCACGTTGGGGAAGCCGACGATCGCCACCGTCCCCACGAGCTCGCTCACGGGAACGACGCCGGCAGCTCCGGCCGCCGGGGCGGCGCGCCTTCGGGGCGGCCGAGCTCGTGCATCCGCACGAGGAAGCGCCAGAGCCTGTGAACCTCGGCGGTCACCTCCGCAGTCGCCTCGCGGTAGCCGGCGGACGTGCGCGGGTACGTGTCCAGGCGCACCGGCTCGCCGAAGGCGACCGAGACCGGCTTGAAGTTCCAGTTCCAGCGAATGGAGCCGTGGACGGCGGCGGGAACCACCGGAACGCCCTCGTGCATCGCGACCATCGCCGTGCCCGGCTTGCCCTCTCCCGGGACGCCTCCCCGCTGGCGCGTCCCCTCGATGAACATGCCGAGCAGGTGGTTCGCCCTGACCGTCTCGCGCATCCTGCGCAGCGCCTCCCGGTCGGACTCCCCGCGGCGGATGGCGAGCGTGCCGTGCGAGCGGATGAGCTGACCGAGGCCCGGCACGCGGTGGGCCTCGATCTTCGCCGCGTAGACGATCCGCCGGGGGCAGGCGGCCCCGAAGGCGGCCGGATCCATGTAGTGGAAGTGGTTCATGGCGAGCACCGCCCCGCCCTCGCGCGGCACGCGCTCGCGCCCGTACGCCTTCAGCCGCGCGGTCGTCCAGGCGAGCGCGCCGAACACTCCCTTGCCCACCGTCCACCACACGATGGGGACGAGAGCGTCCCGAAGAGGCGCCTCGCTCATGCTCCGGTACGCGCTGCGACGAGATCCTCGATGATCGCGACCACGCGGTCGATCGTCAGGCTGGTCGTGTCGATCACGCGGGCGTCCGGCGCGCGCCGCATCTGCGCTGCATCGCGCTCGTCGCGGACGAGCAGCCCGGTGAGCGTGTCCTCCTCGCCCTCCGGGCGCTCGGAGCGGCGACGGCGTGCACGTTCGGCGGGCTCGGCGACGAGGTAGACCTTCACGTCGGCGTCGGGGCAGACGACCGTGCCGACGTCGCGCCCCTCGACGACGGCGTCCTGCTCGGCGGCAAGGGTGCGCTGACGCGCGCGCATCACGTCCCGCACGCGCTCGTGGGCGGCGACGGTCGAGACGGCCGCGTCGATGCGAGGCCCCCGAATCGCCTCGGTCACGTCCACGCCGGCGATATCGACGCGGCCGTCGACGAAGCTCACGGGGTTCGCCCGCGCCAGGGCCTCGAGCGCAGGCCCGTCCGCGAGCCGGACCGCGCGCTCGAGCGCGAGCCAGGTGACGGCGCGGTACATGGCCCCGGTATCCACGTAGCGGAAGCCGAGACGCTCCGCGAGCCTCCGTGCCACCGTGCTCTTCCCCGCTCCTGCGGGCCCGTCGATCGCGACGATCACCCTCGATGCTCCATGTCGTCGAGGGCCTCAGCGCACGCTGACGCCCTCGAGGACGTCGAAGAACCCGGGGAAGCTTACTCCGACGCACGCGGCGTCCTCGACGTCGACGCCCTCGCGGGACACGAGGCCAGCGAGGGCGCCGAGCATCGCGATGCGATGGTCGCCCTGCGAGCGAATCGCTCCTCGACCCTTGGGGCGGGCGGGGATGCCCCGAACCCTGAAGCCGTCCTCCGTCGCGCTGACCCGCGCGCCGACGGCGTTGAGCGCGCTCGTCACCGTCTCGATGCGATCCGTCTCCTTCACGCGCAGCTCACCGGCCCCCCGGACGGCGCTCTCGCCGTGCGCGAGGGCCGCGCAGAGGGCGAAGAGCGGCAGCTCGTCGATCAGGAGCGGGACCTCCTCGGGGGTCACCTCGGTCGCGACGAGCTCCGCCGAGGCAACCTCGAGGTCGGCGATCGGCTCGCCGCCCGACGTGCGACGGTTGTAGACGGAGATGCGAGCGCCCATGCGCTCGAGCACGTGCAGGAAGCCGATCCGGGTCGGGTTGACGCCCACCCCGTGCAGGCGCAGCTCGGATCCCGCAAGGAGCGTCGCCGCCGCGAGGAACGGCGCCGCCGACGAGAAGTCGCCCGGGACGTCGACCGACAGCGCCCGCAGGCGCGCCGCCGGCCAGACGCTCGCCCGGCCCACCCCGCGCTCGACCCGAGCGCCGCAGGCCGCGAGCATCCGCTCCGTGTGGTCGCGGCTGGGCGCCGGCTCGATCACGGTCGTCGGGCCCCCGGCCGCGTAGAGCCCGGCGAGGAGCACGCATGACTTCACCTGAGCGCTCGCCACGGGCGACTCGTACCGGAGCGCCCGCAACCGGCCTCCGCGGACGGAGAGCGGGGCGTGACCGTCGGTCGTCTCGACCTCGACTCCCCTCTGCCGGAGCGGCTCGGCGACCCGCTCGAGCGGCCTCCCCGAGAGCGACTCGTCGCCGACGAGCTCGAAGCTCCCGTCGTGACCGGCGAGGATCCCGGCAAGCAGCCGCATGAGCGTGCCCGCATTGCCGCAGTCGATCGGCACGCCCGGATCGCGCAGCCCTCGCAGGCCGGCGCCGCCTACCCTGACGTCGTCTCCGGCCTCGTCCACGACCGCGCCGAGGGACGCGATCGCGCCGGCCGTCGACAGCGAGTCCGCCGAGCGCCCGAGGCCCCGGATCTCGCTCTCGCCGTCGGCGATGGCGGCGAGCAGAAGCGCCCGGTGCGAGATCGACTTGTCGCCTGGCACGGCGAGGTCGCCCCGGAGGCGCGCGGCCGGCTCGATGCGCACGCCAGGCCCTACTCCTCGAACGCGGGCGAGACGATGACCGAGTAGCCCTGAGCCTCCAGGAGCTCGGCGGCGCGCCGGGCCGCGTTCTCGCCGCCGACGAGGACGTCGAGCGTGCCACCTCGCTCGGGCGACATGTGGCGGACCTCGAAGTCCTCGATGTTGATCTGCTCCGCGGCGAGCGCTTGCGTGATCCCTGCGAAGACGCCCGGCCGGTCGGTGACGTGCACCGTGAGACGCTGGATCCTCCCGGCGTCGGGATAGGCCCCCTCGAGCAGGCGGCGTCGGTTCCTGGCCGCCTCGCCGATCCAGCGGGCGACGAAGCCTGCGTCGCCGGCCCCGAGGGCGCGCTCGAGCTCCTCGAGCCGCCGGCGGTGCTCGGCGAGCGCGGCCCGAAGCTCGGCGGCGTTCTCGAGGAAGATGTCCACCCAGATGCGCGCATTCGCGCCCGCCACGCGGGTCATGTCCCTGAAGGATCCGCCCGCGGCGGCGAGCGCCTCGAGGCCGTTGACCCGGATGGCGCCCGTCTGATTCAGGAGCGAGTTGGCGAGCGCGTGCGGCAGGTGGCTCGTGAGGGCGAGCAGGCGATCGTGCGCCTGCGGGTCGACCGCGAGCGGCGAGGCTCCCAGCGAGGCGACGAACGCATGCAGCGTCCGGTAGCGCGGCGGCTCGGTCTCGGCCACGGGCGTGAGGAACCAGGTGGCCCCGTGGAAGAGCTCCGCGCTCGCGTGCTCGGGACCCCGTGCCTCCGAGCCGCAGATCGGGTGCCCGCCGATGAACCTGACAGGCTCGGAGACGCCGGCGCAGACGCTCGACTTCGTCGAGCCCACGTCCGTCACGGTGCAGCCGTCGGAGCTCGCCGCGAGCGTCGCCGCGATCTGCGCAGGCAGAGCCGTCACCGGCGCGGCGACGATGGCGAGCTCGGCGTCCACCAGGGCGCTTGCGAGGCTGTCCGCGGCCCGATCGATCGCGCCGCGCTCGCGTGCAGACTCAAGCGCAGCCGCGTCGGGGTCCCACCCGGAGACCATCGCGACGCCCGCCCGCTTCGCCGCGAGCCCGATGGAGGCGCCGATGAGCCCTGTGCCGACGAGCGCCAGCCGACTGACAGCCATGCGCGAAGCGTATTCGCTGGCGAAGCCCTCGACGCTCCGGACAGGCCCTTAGCGAGCCTCGAGCGCCGACGCGAGCGCGAGCAGCCCGGCGTCCGAGCCGCGCCGTCCGACGAGCGACAGCCCGATCGGGCAGCCGTCGACCTCGGCGAGCGGGAACGTCACCTGGGGCAGCCCGCCCAGACCGGCGATGCAGAGCAGGCTGAGCGCCCGGCGGCGGAGCGTCTCCTCGACCGCGCCCGCTGGCGAGCCGCGACGCGGGGCGGCTGCCGGCGCGGTCGGAAGGCAGAGGACGTGGCCCTCCGCGAGGAGCGCGTCGAGGCGCCGAGCCACCAGCACGCGGAACCTGCGCTCCTC
>CAZCIJ010000034.1:0-8456 GCA_964498265.1 uncultured Gaiellales bacterium
CACCGAGCTTCCCGCGCTCGAGGCCGTCGGCGAGGAGGAAGTGCCCGCGTCCGGCGACGACGGAGCGGAGCTGAGCCGAATCACCCTGCGCCTGCCCGAGCGGCTCAAGTCGGAGGCCGAGCAGGCGGCCGCGCTCGAGCGGCTGTCCCTCAACGGCTGGCTCGCACGGGCGGTTCAGGAGGCCTTGCGTAGCCGCCGCAGCGCGCGGGAGAGGGCTGTGGGCGGCGATCGCGCCCATCGGATCCGAGGCTGGGTGCAGGGATGACCTCGAGCGGGCTACACGGACGCACGCACGCCCATTCGCACGCACACGATGAATGCTCCAAGAACGGAGGAAGCCGATGAGCGCGACGGAAGCGCATGCGCCGAGCCGCACCGGGACGTTCGACTGCAAGGGGCCCGCCGAGCTCGTCCTGGTCGTCCGCGCCGGCCGGATCGAGGTTCGAACCGCCGACGTGCGCGCGGTTCGGGTCGAGGTCTCGGCCGAGGTAGGCGAGGCTCCGGGCCGGGAGCGTGAGGCTCACGCCGTACGCGAGACGCAGGTCGGCTTCTCGGAGGAGAGTCGCAGGCTGGTCGTTCGGACGCCGCGCGGCTTCCGAGGAGTCAGGCTCTCGGTCGTCGTCGAGGCGCCGCGGGGGTCGCGCCTCGTGGCTCGAGCCAATCGGGGATCGGTCACGGCGGTGGGCGAGCTTACCGGCCTCAACGCGGCTACCCACTCCGGCGAGATCGCGGCCGACCGGATCGATGGCGAGGCTCGCGTACAGACCGGCTCCGGAGACGTACGCCTCGGGAGGGTGGCGGGGACGCTGCGCGCCCGGAGCGGCTCCGGCGAGCTCGAAGTGGCCTCGCTGGAAGGCGACGAGGCGAAGCTCTCCGGGGGAAGCGGGGACATCTGGCTCGGCGTCGTTCGCTCCGACGTGCGTGCCCGCGCCGGGAGCGGCAGCGTCGTCGTCGAGGACGCGGCCAGCGGCCGTCTCGACCTCGCCGCCGGCTCGGGCGACGTGCGCGTCGGGGTCCGCGCAGGCGTTTCCGCCGAGATCGACGTCGTGTCGGGCTCCGGGCGGGCGCGCAGCGAGCTCGAGGTGAGCGACGCTCCTCCGCATGAGGCGCCCCGGCTGCGCATCCGTGCCCGCACCGGCTCGGGCGACGCGCTCGTAACGAGGGCGGACGGCCGAGAGCTCCCCGAGAGCTCGGCGCCCGGACGCCCCTACGGCTTCAGCCGGTAGAAGCGGAAGAAGTCGTTCTCGATGGGGAGGATCTCGACGCTTCCGAAGCCGGCCTCCGCCGCGTAGCGCCGCACGGTATCCGGTCGCATGACCGTGCCCGTTCCGGCCGGCGCCTCGCCGACCATGCCCACCGGCAGGCAGTGCATGAGGCTGATGCCGTAGTAGAAGCGCTCCAGCGGCTCGGCCGGGGCCGTGAACGTCTCCGCCGTCCGCTCGTCGCACACGAGCACGCTGCCCCCCTCGGCGAGCAGCCCGCGGAGAGCCCGGAGCACCTCCACCGGATGTGACATGTCGTGCAGGGACTCGAAGATCGTCACGAGGTCGTAGCCGCTCCGCAGCTCCGGATCGGCCGCGTCGCGGCGGGCGAACGTCACTCGATCCTCGACGCCGCTGCCTTCGAGGTTCCGCTTGGCCAGCTCGATCGAGGGCTCGTCGAGGTCGAGGCCGTCGACGTGCGCCTTCGGGTATGCGCGCGCGATCGCGATGGTGGAGACGCCGCCGCCGCAGCCCACGTCTGCCACGCGCGCGGGAGGATCCGCCTGGAGCCGAGCGTGGACGTCCGCGATCGACGGCAGCCACTCGCTGCCGAGGAGGTTCACGAAGAGGGGCCTCGAGAACTCAGACTGGCCCTCGTACAGGTCGACGCCGTAGTGCTCGTACGGCACGCCGCCGCCCGTACGGAAGGCCTCCATCAGCTCGGGCAGCGGCCGGCCGGCGGCAACGAGGAAGCGCCCCCAGGGCGCGGAGTACCAGAGGCTCTCTCCGTCGAGGAGAACCTCGTCATGCCCCTCGGGGAGCCGGAAGCGCCGGGTGGACGGGTCGCCCGTCTCCTCGGCGACCTCGAGGAGCTCGCTGGCCGCCTGGTGCTCGAGCCACTCGCGCGCGTAGCGCTCGTGCACGCCCGCAGCTTGCGCCAGCTCGCTGGACGTCAGCGGCCCGCGCTCGGCGAGGCTGCGGTACAGGCCGAGCCGATCGCCGATGTAGAGGGCGTAGAGGTCGAAGGCGCCCACGGCGGCTGCGAAGAGGCGCTCGGCGAGCGCCTCCCGGCGCTGCTCCGCTGACTGCGCCACGCCCGCGGACGCCATCGAGGCAGCGGCCCGCCTACGCCGCCTTGATGTCCATGATCTTGAACTTCAAGGATCCCCGCGGCGCCGTCACCTCGACGATCTCGCCCTTCTTCCGGCCGATGATCGCCTTCCCCACGGGGGACTCGTTCGACAGCCGGTTCTGCGCGGGGTTCGCCTCCGCCGAGCCGACGATCGTGTACTCGATGGTCTCGTTCGCGTCGATGTCCCTCAGACGGACCCGGCTGCCGAGTCCCACGACGTCCGACTGGATCTCGTCGGCCTCGATCACGCGGGCGTTCGCGAGCCGCTCCTCGAGCGTGGCGATCCGGTGCTCGAGCATCGCCTGCTCGTTCTTCGCGTCGTCGTACTCCGAGTTCTCCGTGATGTCCCCGAACTCGCGAGCCTGCTTGATGCGCTCCGCGACCTCGCGACGCTTGACGGTCGACAGGTTCTCGATCTCCTCCCTCAGCTTCACGAAGCCCTCGGGAGTGAGGATTACTTCCTTCACGGTTCCTCCAACAGCCCCAGAGACAGAAAAAGCGCGGTGCGTCTCGCACCTCGCGATGCCGGATTGTAGCAACGGCCTCCCCGCCGTCAACAGCGGCCTCGGCTGTTCTTCTACGATGAGGCCTTCGTGACCGGCCTGCGCACCCCATGGCGGATCGGCTCCGTCGAAGTCGCGACGAGGCTCGTGCTCGCGCCGATGGCGGGCGTGAGCGTCCAGGCGTTCCGGCGCCAGGGGCGCCGCTTCGGCGCCGGCCTCGTCTGCTCCGAGATGGTCAGCTGCGCCGGCCTCTCGTACGGGAACGAGCGGACGCTCGGCTACCTGCTGATCGCGGGGGACGAGCATCCGCTCGCCGTGCAGATCTTCGGCTCGGAGCCGGCTGCGATGGCCAAGGCTGCGCGAATGGTCGAGGACGCGGGCGCCGACATCGTCGACGTCAACTTCGGCTGCCCGGTGCGGAAGGTGGCGAAGACCGGCGCCGGAGCCTCGCTCCTCGAGGATCCCGAGCTCGCGTGCCGGATCGTCGACGCCGTGGCCAGCGCCGTCTCGGTCCCCGTGACGGTGAAGATGCGCCGCGGGCTGGACGAAGGATCCCGGCAGGCGCTCGACGTGGGGCCGAGACTCGTCGAGGCCGGGGCGCAGGCGCTCGCCCTCCACCCGCGCTCTGCCCGGCAGATGTACACGGGGGTCGCCGATCACTCGCTGACCGCGGAGCTCGTAGAACGGGTGCCCGTCCCCGTGATCGCGTCGGGCGACGTCGACTCGCGCACGAAGGCCCTCGACGTCCTCGAGGCGACGGGCTGCGCGGCCGTGATGGTGGGCCGGGCCGCCCAGGGAAACCCGTGGATACTCGCGGAGATCATGGGGGCCACGCCAGCGGAAGAGCCGACGCGCGACGATGTCGCGGGCGAGCTGCTCCACTTCATCGGGGAGACCGAGCGCGAGCTCGGCGAGCGGCGGGCCACCGGGTTCCTCAAGAAGTTCTACGGCTGGTACCTGGGCCGGGGCCGCTTCCCCAAGCCGTTCCGGCAGCAGCTCGTTCAGCTTCCAGCGATCGGAGACGTCAAGGCCCGCCTGGTCGCTGCCGCCCCCGGCGCGGCGCACGTCGCCGAGCGGCTGCGAGCGGAGGCGTCCGCGTTCGACGAACGACTCCTCGAGCTCCCGATCTCCGCCTACGGCGGCGGCTAGGGGGCTGTCCGGACAGCCCCCTAGGCACACGCGCGCGAACCTACAATCAGCGGCATGGCAGTCGTCGCGGGCGAGCGGCGCATCGTCACCGTCCTGTTCGCCGACGTAGTCGACTCGACTGCGATCAGCGAGCGCCTCGGGCCCGAGCGGTTCGCCCTGCTCATGGACGAGGTCATGCGCATCATGAGCGCGGACATCGAGAGCTTCGAGGGCACCGTCGTCCAGTTCGTCGGAGACGAGCTGTACGCGATCTTCGGAGCGCCCGTCTCGCACGAGGACGACTCCGAGCGCGCAGTCCGCGCCGCCCTCGCGATCCAGCGTTCGCTCGAGCGGTACTCCGAGGACGTTCGCGTCGCCTACGGGGTCGACCTCGCCGCTCGGATCGCGATCAACACCGGACCCGTCGTCATCCGGCCCGAGAGCGACGACCCGTACAACGCGATGGGAGAGACGGTCAACGTCGCCTCGCGGATCCAGAAGCTCGTCGCCGGCGGCCAGATCGTGGTCGGCCGCCCCACGAAGATCCAGGTCGACGCCTGCTTCGAGTTCGAGCGTCTCGGCGAGCACGAGCTGCGCGGCATCTCGCATCCCGTCGAGACGTTCCGCGTGCTCGGCGTGCTGGAGAGCGGACACGAGGACCATCTGGGGCCGCTCGTGGGCCGTGACTTCGAGCTCTCGGTGCTCGAGCGGGCCATGGAGAACCTCGCCGACGGGCGAGGGACGATCATCGCCATCGCCGGCGAGCCCGGCATCGGCAAGTCGCGGCTCGCCGCCGAGATGCGCCAGCGGTACCGCGACCGCATCCGCTTCCTCGAGGGCCGGGCGGTGTCGTACGCGCAGGGCTTCCCCTACTGGCCGATCCGCGACCTCCTGCGCGAGTGGCTCGGGCTCGGCGCCACGGCGCCGGAGGCGCGCGTGCGTCTCGAGCTCAAGGCCGAGCTCGCGCACCTCTTCGCCGAGGGGTCCGACGCCGCGTATCCGTTCATCGCGAGCATGCTCGGCATCACCGTGGAGCCGGATGCGGCCGACCGCCTGCACGAGCTCTCGCGGGAGAGCATGCGTCACGAGACCTTCGAGGTCTTCGCCGAGCTCGTCTGCCGTCTCGCCCGCGACTCGTCCGCCTGCCTCGTGCTCGAGGACCTGCACTGGGCAGACGACGCGACGCTCGAGCTCCTCGAGGCGCTCCTGCCGACGACGGAGGAGGCTGCTGTGGGCCTCGTGCTCCTCTTTCGCAGCGAGCGCGATCACGGCTCGTGGCGCCTGGGCGAGCGCGCACGGCAGCGCTACCCGCACCGGTACCGCGAGCTCGAGCTGCGGCCCCTCCCCGGCGATGCCAGCCGGGCGCTCGCCGCGATGCTGGCCGGCGCGGAGCTCCCGGCCTCGGTCGCCGAGCTGCTCACCATCCGTGCGGGCGGCAATCCGTTCTTCCTCGAGGAGGCCCTCCACGACCTCCTCGAGCGGGGCGTGCTGCTCCGGCGCGACGGGCAGGTCGAGCTTGCCGTATCGCTCGACGAGCTCACCATCCCCAGCCTCGTCCAGGGCGCGCTCCAGGCCCGCCTCGACCGGCTCGCGCCGAGCACTCGCGAGGTCGTGAGCGTGGCGGCCGTCGTCGGGCGCGTGTTCGGCCTGCCGCTGCTCGAGCAGCTCGTCCCGCACGAGCAGCTGATGCCGGCGCTGTCGGAGCTCCAGCGCCTCGATCTCGTCGTGGAAGGCGGGCGGCGGCCGGCCCCCGAGTACAGCTTCAGGCACGGCCTCGTCCAGGAGGTCGCCTACGGCAGCATGGTCGAGCCGAAGCGGCGCACGCTCCACCGCCGCGTGGGCGAGGCGCTCGAGGCCCTCTACCCGGAGTCGCGCGAGGAGGTCTACGGACTTCTCGCCCGACACTTCTCGGAGGCCGACGAGCCGCAGAAGGCGGTCGAGTACCTGCTCAAGGCGGGCGACGCGGCCCGCGCGCTCTACGCCGAGCAGGAGGCCCTCGAGCACTACGCGAGGGCGCGAGCGTTCCTCGCGCGCCTGGGCGACGAGCGGCGCGCCCGCGACACCCTCTTCAAGATGGCGCTGGCGCACCATCTCGCGTTCGAGTTCGAGAAGGCAGAGGACGCGTACGACGAGGCGTTCTGCTGCCGCGTCCCTGCGTCGGCCAGGCTCGAGCGGACGGAACGGCTCGAGACGGCGCTCGAGCACCGGTGGGACGAGGAGCTCGCGCCGGGAGGCGTGTACTCGACCGAGTCCATCTCGCTCCTCGATCACCTCTTCCGCGGGCTGCTCGCGGTCGACCACGAGATGAACGTCCTTCCCGCCATGGCGGACAACTTCCGCGTCTCGAGCGACGGATGCACGTACCTCTTCCGCATCCGCGAGAGCATGCGCTGGAGCGACGGCGTGCCGGTGACGGCCGAGGACTTCGCCTACGGGTGGCGCCGGATGCGCGAGGAGGGAGCCCTCACCGCGTTTCTCCTCGAGGACGTCGAGGCCGCGGAGGCGCTGGACGACCGTACGCTCGAGGTGCGGCTCGCCGAGCCCCGCAACTTCCTCCCCTACATCATGGCGTCCGCGTTCGCGTTTCCCTGGCCGCGCCACGCGTGCGAGCGCTTCGGCAGCGACTGGATCCTGCCGGAGAACCTCGTGTGCAACGGGCCCTTCGTGCTGCGCGAGCTGACCGAGGATCACGCGCTCCTGACCGGGAACCCTCACTGGGCGGGCCCGCCCGGGAACATCGGCGAGGTGCACGTGACGCTCGGACTCACGAGCGCGGAGATCGTCGACGCCTGGCGCGAGGGGCGCTTCGACCTTCTCGAGGCTTTCGATCCCGCGATCGCGGAAAGCCCGGACACCCGCACGACCACCGTCTCGAAGCTCGGCACGCACTACCTCGGCTTCAGCGCCCAAACCGAGCCCTTCTCGCACGAGCTCGTCCGCAAGGCGTTCGCGCACGCGCTCGACCGCTCCCGCCTGGCTCCGGCGGATACGCTCGGGCGCGCCGTCATCCGGGGAGGCGTGATCCCTCCGCCGATGCCCGGGCACTCGCAACGAGTAGCGCCGGAGCTCGACCTGGAGCTGGCCCGGTCGCTCCTCGCGGACGCCGGCTACCCCGGAGGACAGGGGCTTCCGGAGCTCGAGCTCGGCGTGCCGGAGTGGCTGGACGGCCGGCTCCTCGCCGAGCAGTGGTCGCAGCTCGGCGCCCGCTTCCGGATCACGCGGAAGAAGAAGAGCGAGCTGCACCGGCGCTCCGGCCACCTCTGGGTCGGCGGCTGGTGGGCCGACTACCCCGATCCGGACGGCTTCTTCCGCGGTCTGCTCCGCATCGACACGGGACTCGTGTACGACGAGGGCATCGCGGACATGGTCGCCGAGGCACGGTCGCTGCGCGACCAGTCGGCGCGCATGCGCCTCTACAACGCGATCGATCGCGCGCTCGTCGCCGAGGGCTGCTCGATGCTCCCGCTCTTCTACACGCGCAGCATGATCGTCCGCCGACCCTGGGTCGAGAACGTGTGGGCGAGCCCCATGTCGGGCGCGCACTTCGACCAGGTCGAGCTCCGGCGCTGACGCGGCGCCGGCCCCCGGACGAGGGCGGCCAGCGACGGGCTAGACGTTTGATCGGAAAGTCCGATCAAACGTCGCGTTGGCACCGCCGCACGCGGCCGATTCGGCCGCTTGCGGCGCAGGTAATGAGACGGCCATGCCGTAGGGGCCGCGAAGCGGCCCCGTGTATGGAGACGATTGATCGAGTTATCGATCAATCGTCTAGCCGTTGCGCTCCCAGACGAGGCGAAGGCCCTTGAGCGTCAGGTCGGAGTCCACCAGCTCGATCGTCGCCGAGTGCCGCGCGACGACGTCGGCGAGGCCTCCCGTCGCGATCACGCGCGCGTCCTCGCCGAGCTCACCGCGTATGCGCGTCACGATTCCGTCGACCTGTCCTGCGAAGCCGTACACCAAGCCCGACTGGAGGCCGGCGACGGTCGTCTTGCCGATGACCGAGGGCGGCTCCGCGAAGTCGACCCGCACGAGACGTGCCGCACGAGCGAAGAGCGCGTCCATGGAGATCTCGATCCCGGGCGCGAGCACGCCGCCCACGTACTCCCCCGCCCGCGAGACGGCGTCGAAGTTGGTGGAGGTTCCGAAGTCGACGACGACGCACGGCGCCCCGTAGAGCTCGCGCGCGACAGCCGCGTTCACGATCCGGTCTGGCCCGACCTCGTGCGGATTGTCGTACAGGATGGCGATCCCGGTCTTTACCCCGGGACCGACAACGAGGATCGGCGCCCGGACGTAGCGACGGGCGAATGCCTCGTACTCGCGCACGAGCGCCGGAACCGTCGAGGCGAGGCAGACCCCGGTGAGCGCGTCGAGGCTGAGGTCTCTGAGCTCGAGGAGCCGATCGACGAGCGCCGCGACCTCGTCGGCGGTGCGCTCGAGCTCGGTGGCGACACGCCAGGTCTCCTTGAGCCGATCGTCGTTGAAGACCCC
>CAZCIJ010000034.1:8466-17202 GCA_964498265.1 uncultured Gaiellales bacterium
CCCGTAGACCGTCTGGGTGTTGCCCACGTCGATCGCGAGCAGCACGCTGACCCCGGCTCCCTAGAGGCTTGATGTGGAATCGGCCCACTCCCGGATGACTCCCGCGACGCGGCGCATCTCGCCCGGCTACCTGCTTGGTCGCGGAAGCCCCCGCGAGCACCCGAGTTCCGCATCAAGCCTCTACGACTCGAGATCGTCGCCGCCCAGCGGCTCGCCGAGCCGCTCGGCGAGCGCCTCGGGCGTGAGGCCCGGCATCTCGCCCTCGCCGCGCAGCTCCTCGATCGTCACGTCGCTCGACGTGTAGACCTCGGCGCGAGGGATGATCCGCGTCGGCCTGTTCTTGTCCCAGACCCAGACGTCCTCCATCGACAGGTGGAAGAAGGGGTAGCTCGCTTGGAGGGAGGGCCGCAGCTCGAGCTTGTTGCAGAGGTACGTCGAGTCCTGAGTGACGACGCAGTACCGGAAGAGGCCGAAGACGGCCGTGTACTCGCGCTTCAGCCGGAGCTCGAGCTCTGCCTCGTACTCGTCGAGCTCGTCGAGGTGCGACATGGCGATCATTGTAGCCCCGTGAGCAGGTCTCTCACCCTGCGCCCATCGGGCAGGCGAAGGTCGGGATCGAGCTCGGCCAGGGGCTCGAGCGCGAAGGCTCGCTCGTGGAGCCGGGGGTGCGGGACCGAGAGCGCCGGCGTCTCGATCGACTCCTCACCGTAGAGAAGCAGGTCGAGGTCGATCGTGCGCGGCCCGAAGCGAGGGCCCTCCCGCGTCCGGCCGAGCGCTCGCTCGACGCCTTGCAGCCGCTCGAGGAGCTCGAGGGGCGAGAGCTCGGTCTCGACAACGCAGGCCCCGTTGAGGAAGCGGGGCTGGTTCAGGTAGTCGACGGGATCCGTCTCGTGCAAGCTCGAGACGGCCAGCACGCGGACGCCGTCCTCGGCATCGAGCAGCTCGACGGCGCGGCGCACGAGCGTCTCCCGCTCGCCGAGATTGGAGCCCAGACCGACGTAGGCAAGCACCACAGGGACGCTAAGCCGCTGGGGGGGAGGCCGCGGGCAGGCACACGAGAGGTCTTGCCTGAACGAGCTCGATCGGCTCGCCGCGATGCCGAAGGGACAGCCTCTCGCCGGCCGCGAGCAGGTAGCTCGAGAACTCCCTGCGCAAGTCCACCTCGAGGACGGCTTCCCGGATCCGCAGGCGAAAGCGCAGACGGCTCCACGCCGGCGGGAGGCACGGATGGAACGACAGCTCCCCGTTTGCGTCACGAAGGCCGGCGAAGCCGTAGACGGCGCCGATCCAGGCGCCGGCCGCGGCCGCGATATGGACGCCGTCGCGGGTGTTGCGCTCGATGTTGTCGAGATCGATGAGAGCGCTCTTTCGGAAGTAGGCGTAGGCCTTGGCGAGGTCTCCGACCTCGGTCGCGATCACCGCCCGCACCGATGGAGCGAGCGAGGAGTCGTCAGTCGTCAGGGGATCGTAGTAGTCGAAGTTCGCCCGCTTCTCCTCGGCCGTGAAGCAGTCGCCTCGAAGCAGCATCGCAAGGACGACGTCGGGCTGCTTGAGCACCTGCCGGCGGTAGATGACGAGCGGGTGGTAGTGGAGGAGCAGCGGGTAGTTGCCAGGCGGGGTCGCCGCGAAGTCCCACGGCTCCTTCTCGAGGAACGTGTCGTCCTGGGGGTGGATGCCCCGGTCGGCGTCGAAGGGAATGTGCATCGCCGCCGCCGCGCGCCGCCAGTCGCCGGGCTCCTCCTGTTCGAGCCCCGTCGCCCGGCGAAGATCGTCGTAGCGTTCCGGGAAGCGCTCGCGCAGGAGGTCGACTGTCGCGGCCGCGTACTCGAGGTTCTGCTGGGCCATGACGTTGGTGTAGAGGTTGTTGTCGACGAGAGCGGTGTACTCGTCGGGGCCCGTGACCTCGTGGATGTGGAACCGCTTCCCCTTCGCGACGGAGTAGAAGCCGAGGTCGGCGAAGAGACGCGCCGTCTCGACCAGCATCTCGGCGCCGGGTCCCACGAGGAAGTCCACGTCGCCGCTCGTCTCCACGTACTTCTTGACGGCATGGGCGATGTCGGCGTCGATGTGGTACTGCGCCGTTCCCGCCGGGTAGTAGGCCGAGGCTTCCTCTCCGTCGATCGTGCGCCAGGGAAAGAGCGCTCCGCGCTGGCTCAGGGCCCGCGCCCGGGCGCGAGCGTTGTCGAGCGTTCGATGGCGGAAGAGCAACGCGTTTCGCGCCCGCTGCGGCTCCGTGTAGGCGAGCTGCGGGAGGAGGTAGATCTCGGTATCCCAGAACGTGTGGCCCTCGTAGCCCTGGCCGGTAAGCCCCTTGGCGGGGATGCCGAGCCCGTCGGCCAGGGCCGTCGCCTGAAGCACCTCGAAGAGGTTGAAGCGAACTGCCTGCTGGACGGCCGGATCGCCCTCGATCACGACGTCGGAGGCCTCCCAGAAGGCCGAGACCGCCTGTCGCTGCCTGCGAAGGAGCTCCTCGACGCCCTCCTCGGCCACGCGGGCCGCCAAGGTCTCGACGTGCTCGATGAGCCGGCTCGCCGAAGCCGCGTGCGAGGCGTCGTAGGCGAGGAACTTGATCAGGCGAAGCGACCGTCCCTCGCTCTCGCACTCGAGCCGGGCCTTGTCCGGTGAGGACGAAGCCGCGAGGAGGACGGGCCCGTCCGCGAGGACGACGTGCTCGGCGGCGCAGGCGATCGCGATGCCGCTTCGTGCCGTGCGATGGACCATCGAGAGACGAGTCCCGTTCGCTCGGGCGGCGAGCGGGAGCAGGGCGCGGCCGTGGAGCGGCGCCGTCTCTCGAGGATCGTCGTCGCGCACCTGGTCGCTCTCGTTGCCGAGAAGCTCGGACGAGAGGGCGAGCCGAAGGGGCTGGTCGAGCGCCTCAACCTCGTAGCTCAGAGCGGCGATCTGGCGGTCGCTGAGCGAGACCAGGCGGCAGGAACGAACCGCCACGCGGGCGCCCCGCGGAGAGACCCAGACGAGCTCGCGACGGACGGTTCCCGAGCGCAGGTCGAGACGTCGCTCGTAGCGTTCAAGCGTGCACCGAGCGAGGTCGAAAGGCTCGCCGTCGACGGTGAGGCGAACGATCTTCGCGTCAGTCACGTTCAGGATCGTCTGGCCGTGGCTCGCGTAGCCGTAAGCCCGCTCCCCGTACACGATGGGGCGAGACTCGAAGACGCCGTTGATGTAGGTGCCGTAGACCGCCGTCGGAGTACCCTCATCGTGATTCCCGCGCAGGCCGAGGTAGCCGTTGGCGAGCGAGAAGACCGTCTCGGTCATGGGGAGGAGCTCCGGCGCGAAGGCCGTCTCGCGAACCGACCAGCCGTCGACGGGAAATGCCGGGTGCTCGATCACGACGGGTGTCGCTCGGGCGCGTCGCCCCGCTTCTGCGGAAGCAGGGAGCCGAGGTCGTCGACGACGACGTCGGCCCCGTGTCGGCGAAGTGCTTCGGCTTCGCCGCCCTGGCGGTCGACGCCGACGACGAGACCGAATCCTCCCCGTCGGCCCGCCTCGACGCCTGCGAGCGCGTCCTCGACGACGACCGCCCTGCGCGACGTCGCTCCCAGTCTCCGGGCCGCCTCGAGGTACGTGTCGGGCTGCGGCTTGCCGGCGAGGTCGAGGCGCTCCCGGTCGTTTCCGTCGACGAGCTCGTCGACGACATCGCGGATACCCGCGGCGGCGAGCACCTCGGCGCCGTGCTTGCTTGAGGTGACGACGGCAGTTCGGATGCCGTGCTCGCGCAGGTAGCCGGCGAAGGCGAGCGAGCCCGGGTACGGCTCGACGCCGCCGCGGGCGAGCAGCGCCGAGAAGGCCCTGTCCTTGCGGTTTGCGATCCCGCACACGGTCTCCCGCTCCGGCGGGTCGGCGGGCTCGCCGAAGGAGAGGGCAATGCCGCGCGAGGCGAGAAAGCTCGCGGCGCCGTCGTACCGCGGCTTGCCGTCGACGTAGCGGAGGTAGTCGGAGCTCCGATCGAACGCCCGGAAAGGCTCGCCCGTCCGGGCGGTCCGCTCGCGCAGGTAGCCGTCGAAGGTCTCCTTCCAGGCAGTCGCGTGAATCGAGGCGGTGTCGGTCAGCACCCCGTCGAGATCGAGCAGGACGGCGTCGAAGTGCTCCTTCGAGATCGCCCGGCGGCTAGGCACGGCCGTGCAGAAGCTTCGGGAGCACGCCCGACGGACGCTCGAGGAGCCGGTAGGCGAGGAGCTTGATGCGATCCTCGACGACGAAGCCGACGAGCGAGACGCCGATCGCCGCGAGCGCCCACGTCCAGGCGAGCGGCTCGACGATGCCCAGACCGAGCAGGGCGATCAGCACCGCCAGCGCCTGGGTACCGACGACGGCGACGACGAGGATCCCCGCCGGCCGAAGCGAGACGAACGAGCCGCGAACGCGGGTCGAGAAGATCGTGAGGTGCCCGAGGACCGAGATCACGAGGTAGAGGAACGTCTGACGCTGGTCGAGCTCAAGTCCGATTCCGGCGGCGACGTAGTAGGCGGCGAGGAAGGCTCCCATCAGGAAGACGCCGAGGACGGTCGAGACACCGAGGATCGTCCGCATCTGCCAGGCGCGCGGCGTCGTCGCAGCGGGCGCACGGTCGTAGGCGATCGTGAGAATGGCCGCGTCGTTCAAAACCACCACGAGCAGGATCATGATCGCCGTCACCGGCTGCTCGTTCGAGGCGATGACGACGAGCCCCACGAAGAGGAGGAGCGAGATCGTGTCGCAGATCCGGTAGATGGCGTAGCTCATCATGCGGGCGAAGATCTGGCGGCTCGTGCGAAGCCCCTCGACGATGACCGACAGCCCCGGGGTCAGGAGGACGATGTCCGCTGCGGCCCGTGCCGCGTCAGTGGCTCCCGAGACGGCGATGCCGACGTCCGCCTGCTTGAGCGCCGGCGCGTCGTTGACGCCGTCCCCGGTCATGCCGACGATGTGCTCGCGGGCCTGGAGCGCCTTGACGATGGCGAACTTGTGCTCGGGGAACACCTGGGCGAAGCCGCCCGCTTTTTCCACCCTCTCGGAGAGCGCCTCGCCTTCCATTCCCTCGAGCTCACCGGCGCCCACGATGTCCGTGCTGAGGCCGACCTCGCTTGCGACCTCGCGGGCGATCGCCACGTGGTCGCCCGTCACCATCTTCACGTCGACCCCGAGCGCTCGGGCGGCTTCGAGCGTCTCCCTGGAGTCGGGACGCGGCGGATCCGAGAGCGGAAGGACGCCTAGCACCTCCCACTCCTTCCCTTGCTGCCGCTCGGCGACAGCGAGAGCCCGGTACCCGTGAGCAGCGAACTCGTCGACGGCCTTCGTGACGCGCTCCTGCACGGCCGATCGCCTTTCGCCCGTGACGAGCGCCGCGATCGCCTGCGGCGCCCCCTTCGCAGCCTCGAGCGCTGCGCCGTCGGGCGTTGTGGCACTCGCCTGACTCAGCTTTCGAACCGGGTCGAAGGGCGTGAAGTCGACCACCCGGTACCCGTCCAGGCCGCCGTCCAAGGCGGCGAGCACGGCCAGGTCGATCGGGTCGCGGTCCTCCTCGCGCGAGGCGAGCGCGGCAGCCAGGATCACCTCCTGTGCCGGCACGCGACCTCCGTCGCCGAGGCACACCGGCTCGCCCACCGAGAGCCGGTTCTGGGTCAGCGTCCCGGTCTTGTCGGAGCAGAGGATGTCGGTGCCGCTCAGCTCCTCGACCGCCGGCAGGTGCGCGACGACCACGTCGCGCTTGGCGAGCCTGCCGGCGCCGATCGCCATCGTCACCGAGAGAACCGCCGGCAGCGCGACCGGGACGCCCGCGATTACGAGCACGAGCGCGAACTCGACCATGTCGCCGACGGGGTTGCCGCGCACGAGGCCGACGACGAGGGTGACAACGACGAAGGTCACTGCGAAGACGATCAGGTAGCGGCCGATCGCGAGCACCGCCCGCTGGAAGTGGCTCGTCGTGCTCGCGGTCGCGACGAGCTCGGCGGTGCGCCCGAAGAAGCTCTGCGACCCGGTGGCAACGACCAGGGCATCACCCTCGCCTTTGTTGACGACGGAGCCCGAGTAGGCGACACCGCCGCTCGACTGGGCCACCGGCAGCGACTCCCCGGTGAGGGCCGACTGGTCGAGCTCGAGCTCGCAGTCCTCGAGGAGCCGCGCGTCGGCGGGGACGACGTCGCCGAGGCGAAGGCGAACGACGTCCCCGGGGACGAGCGCGGAGGCCTCGACCTCCTGCCACGCTCCGTCGCGAAGGACCTCGGCCGTTCGGCTGAGTCGCTGCTTCAGGGCCTCGATCGCGTTCCCTGCTTGGTGCTCCTGCCAGAAGCCGAGGAAGCCGTTTGCGAGCAGCATCGCCCCGATCACCGCGACGTCTCCGATGTCGGAGAGCGCTGCGGCGAGCACGAGCGCCGCCTCGATCATCCACGGAATCGGGCCCCAGAACTGCTTGAGCAAGAGGACGGACGTCGAATCGCGCTTCTCTCGCAGCGCGTTCGGCCCGTAGCGCTCGAGCCGGCTCGCCGCCTCTGCGCTCGCGAGCCCCTTGCCGCTCGACCCGAGCTCCCGCTCGACGTCGCCGAGCGGTGCCGCCAGCATCGGATCGTCGGCCGCAGCGGCCCTCTCCGAGGCGCCGGACGGTGGGGCGCTGCCGTGCCCGGCGTCGCCGCTTGCCCAGGGCAGGCGGCTGCGAAGGCTCAGCCCGACCACGTCCAGTCCCTGACCTCGGGCATGTCCTCGAGGTGCCTGCGGATAGAGGTCTCGTGGCGGCGCAGGAGGTCGTCCAGGGCCTGCGCCTGGATCTCCCTGATCCGCTCGTAGCAGCGGTCGAGGGCGGATGCGAGCTCTTGGTGCGCGGGGATCCGCTCGTCCCCCTCCACCGGGTACACGCTGGCGACGATCGCCGGGCCGCCGTGGCCGGGACCCGCGAGATAGATGACGTTCGCGTCCCGTTCGCGGATCAGGCGGTTCAAGTGAGCGTACAGGGTGTTCTGACCGGGAGACGTGCCCCAGTGACCAAGAAGCCGCGTCTTCACGTGCTCGCGCCGAAGCGGCTCGGCGAGCAGCGGGTTCTCGAGCAGGTTACGTAGCGACGTCACGTCATTCTAGAGGCTTGATGTGGAATCGCAGCACCCCCGGATGACTCCCGCGACGCGGCGCATCCTCCAACCCGAGGGCGCTGACGGTTCAGGTTAAATGCGGCTCGTGCCACGCGTGCTCGCAGGTGCCGCAGTCCTCGTGGTCGCAGCTGCGCTCGCCGGCGCGGCGTCCGCCGCTCCCCGCCACGACGTGCTCGTCGCGGTGCGCGAGGGAGGCGCTGCGGCTCGCATCGTGACCCGTGCGGACGGCGAGCTCGTATCGAGCGGCCTCGGCCTGTGGCGGCTGGACGCGGACGAGGCCGAGCGGACGCTCCCGCTGCTCGAGCGGCGCGGGCTGCTCCGCTACAGCGCGCCCAACCGGACCCGCTCGTTCCAGGGCTTTGCGCGCGGCGACCCCCTCGCTGCGGATGCCTGGCACCTCGAGCGCGTGGGCGCGCGCGGTCTCGAGCCTCCGGGCCCCGGCGTCCCGCTCGCTCTGATCGACTCGCTCGTCGATCCCGACTATCCCGAGCTCGCGCAGAGGCCCGCCACCACGCTCCTCTCGGAGCATACGAGCTGCACCGGCAACGACACGCCGCATGCGACGATCGTCGCGGCCATCGGCGCCGCGCCGGCGAACGGGGTCGGGACGGTGGGCGTCTATCCGACGGCCGAGCTGTGGAGCGTGAACGCGTGCAACCTGGCAGACGCGGACATCATCGCCGCGATGGACGCTGCGGTCGCGAGAGGCGCGAGCGTCATCACCCTGCCGGTCGGAGGGCCCGGCTACTCCCGTCCGCTCTACGAGGCCGTCCTGCGCGCCGTGGACAGCGGCTCGCTCGTCGTCGCCGCAGCGGGCAACTACTTCACGCAGGGCGACCCGCTCGTCTACCCGGCTGCGTACCCCCACGTGCTCACCGTCGGATCGCTCGACCGCGAGAACCGGCCGTCCCGCTCGTCGAGCTCCGGCGTTGACATCGCAGCCCCCGGTGAGGCGATCCAGGTGCTCGACCCGGCAAGCTCAGACCGGACGTTGACCGTCACGGGCACGAGCTTCGCCACGCCGATCGTCGCAGGCGCGGCCGCCTGGATCTGGACGCGCAGCCCCTCGCTCGAGGCGAGTCAGGTGGACGAGCTGCTGCGCCGTGCGGCCCAGGACGTGGCTACGGCTGGGACGGATGCCCGCACCGGAGCCGGCCTGCTCGCCCTGCCCGCCGCGCTCGGCGCAAAGCCACCCGTCCCGGATCCGCTCGAGCCGAACGACGACGTCGACCTCGTCTCCCGGAACGGGATTCTCGAAGGGAAGGAACAGCTGCGGTCGGGTTCCCGGCTCGTGGCGCGACTCGACGCCCACGACGACCCGCGCGACGTCTACCGAGTCGTCGTCCCCGCCCACGGCCTCCTGCGCGTGCGCGCCGCGGGCCGGGGAAGGGCCTTGCGCCTCTCCCTCTGGGGTCCGAGAACGGCTACGGTCACGAGGTCGCGCTCGAGAGACCGGCTCGACACCGCGCCCGTGCCGGCGCGCGGCGCCCGCTCCCTCACGTACCGCAACCGGAGGGGAAGCGCGGTGACGGTCTACGTCGAGGTCAGGCCGCGGAGCAGTCGCGGCGAGTACGCGCTCCGCGTCGGCATCGGCTGATCTGAGCTAGCGCGGCCTCCAAGCTACGAGTGTTTCGACTCAAACGTTATGAGAGGCCGC
>CAZCIJ010000035.1:0-16720 GCA_964498265.1 uncultured Gaiellales bacterium
GTCTCCGGGCCGACGAGCCCGTCCGCCTCGAGGTCATGCTGCCGCTGGAACCTGACCACCGCGGTGCGGGTCTTGTTGCCCCAGATCCCGTCCGCCTCCCCGATCCGGAATCCGAGCAGGAGCAGCGCCCGCTGGAGCTGGCGGACGGCCCGCTGGGGGCTCGTGGGGCCGATCGGCGCGGACGAGGGCACCTGGATCTGGAACGGCGGGGCCGCGGTCTCGGCGGCTTCGGTCGTCTCCTCGACGGGCTCCTCCTCGATCGGCGCGAAGATGCCCGTGTCGAACGCGCTCCCGGTCGTCTCGCCCCCGTCGTCGCCGCCCCCGCAGCCGGCCAGGACGAGCGCGACCGCGAGACCCGTGACGATCGTGACGACTCGCATCGGATGGCGAAGTCTACGCTTCCAGCGCGGGTGGATGGAAGGGCTCCGCGGGATTTCGCCCGCACGGACTCCCGCCCGCAGGGATCCGCCGGCCATCGTGAGCGAATCTCTAGGCGACGCTCAGGAGACCTTCACGAAGTCTCGACCGCTCCGGCGGCTCTCGCTCTCTTCTTCCTCGCACTCATGCGTCGTGGTCGTCCTGCCTGGCCGGAGGCGCGACGGCGGCGTCGCCGTGCGAGCTCCGAGCCGTCCCGGAGGCCGGGTCTTCGGCTCGACCCTTGAGGCCCTCGAGGCGGAGGCGCTCGTCGAGCGCGCGCTCTTTCTCCTCCTCCTCTCGCAGCAGCCGAAGGACGAGCGCGGTGAGCGCAGCGAGGAAGACGACGGCCTGCTCCCCCGTCATCAGCACGCCCCCGAGGTTCTGGTCCTCGAGGGGAGAGAGCCCCCAGAGCCGCGGGACGCTCTCGTAGTAGCCGTAGAACACGGTGTTCGAGAACGTGAACGCGAGCCCGAGGAACGAGCTCGCGACGAATGCCGCGCCCAGGTAGCCGATCCGGATCGCGGTCGAGACCGCGTGCGGGAAGTCAGAGATCACGGGCCACCAGAAGAGGAGGCCGATGGCGATCAGGATCGCGTGCTCCACGTTGAGGAGCCAGGGGTTGCGGAGCGCCGTGTCGTAGAAGGCCGCGAGGTGGATGAGGTACCAGCCGGCGAGCCAGACGGGAAGGGCGACCCGGGGACGCGTGACCGCCGCCAGCGGCCGCCCGCCGCGGCTGGCGATCGCCGCCCGCATCGCGGGGGTGAGCCCGAGAACGAGCAGCGGCGCGGCCCAGTCGGCGAGGGCGACGTTCTGGAGGAGGTGCATCAGCAGCAGGTAGTCGACCGCCACCGTCTCCAGCGGCGAGTTGACGGAGGCGGCGACGAGGAAGAGCCCGAGCCCGAAGGAGCCGATCCGCCAGCCGGAGACGCGCTCCCGGCGCGCCGCCCGCCAGTAGAGGACGGCCGCCACGGCAGCGAGCGCCAGGAACAGTGGCTCGAGCGTGAACGACGTGGGCGAGGGGATCACGTGAGCGAGGGACGGCGCTCGCGGACCCGCTCGGCACGGCCTGTGGCGAGCAGGAGGAAGGCGGCGAGCGTGCCGAGGGTGATCGTCTGCTCCGCCATCATGACGAGCCCTGCCAGGCGCTGATCGGTGAGCGCCGACAGGCCGAGCAGACGCTCCGTCTGGGCGGCGTACGCCGGATAGAGGGGCTCGAACGAGAAGATGAGCAGGAGCGCGAGCACCTGACCGGCCGCGAAGAGCGCCAGGGCGTAGGCGAGCCGGCCGGCCCGGCTGAGCGCTCCGTGGCCGGTGACGTCGAGGAGCTGGTACCAGACGAGCAGCCCTGCGACGATGAAGCAGGCGTGCTCGAGATCGTGGAGCGCCGGGTTGTCGAGCGCGGCGTCGTAGACGGAGGGCACGTGCCACGCGGCCAGGACGAGGCACCAGATCGCGAAGCTCACCGCCGGCCGGACGAGGAACGAGAGCAGCGCGCGGAGCGGCCGCAGATGGGCGACCTGGATGAGGGCCGGCCGAGGCAGGAAGAAGAAGAGCAGCGGGGTCCCGAGCCCCAGCCAGATCAGCGCCGCGGCGGTGTCGGCGATCAGGACGTGCTGCAGCATGTGGCCGGAGAGCAGGTACTGCTCGCCGATCGCGTCGAGCGGCGAGACGAGCGCGAGCACGAGCAGCGTCAGCCCGAGCACGAACGCAAGCGCGCGCCAGAGCGACGCGTGGTCGGCTCGTCCGCGCCGCCGCAGGCGGACGAAGCCCTGGCAGTAGAGGACCAGGGCGAGCGCCGCGCCGGCGAGCACGGCAGGCGCCAGCTCCCATGCGGAGCCGAGCTCGGACGGCGGGATCGCCTCGGTCGCGAAAGCCCCGGTCAAGCCTCCATTGTCACTCAGGGATCAGCCGCGGGGGTGCCTGCGCCGGCGCCGGTCGAGAGCTGTGACCACCGCGATCCAGACAGCCACGGCGACCGCGGGGGCCGCGGCCGCGAGGCCGGTGATCCAGTGCCCTGCATGTGCGAGCGGCGTCATGCGTTCGCCTGCGAGAGCAGCCAGAGGGCGAGGCTCGTGAACCCGATCATGACGGCGAGCATCCAGAGCTGGGAGCGCGTGGCGGCGCGCGGATCGTCGTAGAGGACGAGCGCGCGGTCGTGCGCGAGGACGAGAGCCGAGGCGTGGCCGGCGACCACGACGGCCACCTGGACGTACCACGTCAGCGTCGCTCCCATGAAGCCGTAGTCGATGCCCGCGTCGGCCGTTCCGAACAGGTCCCAGCCCTTGCCGAGGGGATCCGAGACGAGGTACCACATCGCCTGACCCTGGAACAGGAAGAAGGTCAGGTAGTGCGCGAGCACGTACACGAACGCGATCGGCACGAGCGAGTGGACGAACGCTCCGGCAAGCTCGCGAAGGCCGTACCCGCCGCCCGCTGTCGTGGCGCCGGCGACGCCCAGCAGGTAGAAGCCGGCGACGACGCTCATGGTGACGAGCAGGCCGAGGCCGGCCGCGAGCTCGTCCGCCAGCGGCAAACTGGCGCCCAGGTCGGCGAAGAACTCCGCCACGGGCACGGCGATGTCGCTCCAGGGGGCCGTCTCCTGGAAGCCGTCGAACGTCGTGGATCCGATCATCGCGGCGAGCACAGCGACGGTTCCGGGCAAGCGCTCGAGGCGCGTCAAGCCGGCAAGCGGCGGGCGCAGGCCGATCCGGTCGCCGCGGCGCTCGAAGACGGCCATGCGGGAGAAGAGCTCGAAGTACACGGAGAACGCCTCGCCCCGGCGCGCCCACGGCTCGACCCCGAAGAGCCCCATGCCGAGGAAGGTCACGCTCGAGTAGACGAGCGCCGCGGCAGCGACGTTCCTCGGCGTCGCTCCGGCGGGCGCGACGAGCTCGAGCCACGTGAAGGCGGCGAGCCCGGCGGCGGCGGGCCAGCGCCCGAGCCAGGACGGATACGGAAGCGCGGGATCCGCGCGGCCGTGACCGGCCGTCCGCGCCAGGAACCCGACGGCGCGACCGATCGCGATCCAGGGGTTGAAGGGGCGCAGGACATTCCCGAAGAGCGCGCTCACGATGGCGAGGCCGACCCAGAAGACGACGTAGACGAAGGTGGGCGTGACGTTGTCCGCCGGGCTGTCGACGCCGGCGAAGCCGGCGACGAGAACGAGCCCGAGCAGGAAGACGCCCAGCGCGCCGCACAGGACGTCGAGGGCCATGCTCGTGAGCGCGCGCGAGAGCCGTTGCGGCAGCGCTCGCAGCTCGTAGCCTTCGAGCTTCGGGCTGTGCCAGAGGGCGGCGAGGCCGACGAAGGAGACGACGAGCACGGCCGCGGCGGCCCAGCCGAACAGCCAGGCCGGAATGGGAAGGTCGGCTCGGCCGGAGAGCCCGTGCGCCAGTACGAGGGTGCCGTCCCTCACGGCTCGACGACGAGCTTCGCGATCAGTTCCGCCGCCTCGTGGCCTTCCAGCTCGAAGATTCCCTCGAACTCGGCCGCGAAGCGGAAGATCGCGGGCTTGCCGGGAGCCGCTTCCAGCTCGATGTCGTAGCCGTGCAGGTGAATCTCGTCGGGCACGTCCGACTCCACGCGGATCCGTACCTCGGCGCCCTTCTTCACGGTAATGGTCTTCGTGCCGCCGACCGGCGAGCCCCCCTCGAGACGGATGACCGTCGCCTCCGGCTCACGCGGCTCTTCCGCATCGGCTTGCGCCTGGTCGGTGACGGGCGGCGCCGCCCCGGTCTCGGCCGGCTCGGTCTCCGTGTGCGGCGGCTGGCCGCCGCCGCTCGTCGCAGGCACGGTGGCCTCCTGCGCAGCGGCGGGTGCCTCGGACGCCGTCCCGGCGGCGCTCGGCTCGTCGGAGCCGCCGCCACAGGCGGCGAGGGCGAGGCCGGCGGTGACGGCCGCAAGCACCATGGTCGTTCGGGCCATTCTCGATCCCCCTTCGTCGTCGAACTCGGCTCGCTTGCGCGAGCCACACGTGCGCTACGAGGGGGGGCCTCGCCCGGCGTGGCAGAGCGCCAGGGCGCCGGCCGGGCGCAGGAGAGCGTCGGGCGAGCCGGGAGCGGGCGGCGCTGCTCCCGGGCGCGGGTGCGCCGCCCGCGTGCGCGCGCCGATGGCCTCGGCCGCCCTCGTGAGGCGGCGGGCCACCGCCAGGACGACGAGCGCGAGGGGCAGCTGCAGGGCGAGCCCGACGAGGAACGCCGGCTCGACTGCGACGGCGGCGCTCCCGCCGGTACCGCCGACGAGCCGCTCGACGTGCTCCTGCACTGCGAATCCGATCGGGGGGAGGAGGGCCAGGAGCCACGTCGGCAGCGCGGACGCCGCCCCTCGTCGCGCTCGCGCGGCGAGCGCGACGAGGGCCACGACCGTGAGCGCGAGGCATCCGCCCACGACAAGAGGAAGCGCGTCTAGGTAGCCGTGACCGGTCTCGTCGAGCAGGTGCGCTCGCGCCTGCGGGAGCGGCTCGACGACGAGGTACGCGAGGGAGTGAGCCGCGAGCGACCCGAGGAGGAGCAGGGAGAGCGAGACGAGCCAGGGAAAGAGGCGTCGCGCCATCGCCCCTCATGATGCCAGCGGTCCCGCGAAGGCCGGGTACGCTAGAGATTCCTGCAAGAGCCACGAGGGAGCGAGACGATGACGGTTGTAGGCGTGGATCCCGCGGCGGCCGAGCGTGTCAAGGCGAACGACCGCCGCTACGTCCTTCACTCCTGGTCGATTCAGTCGAAGATCGATCCGCTCCCGGTCGCTGGCGCCGAGGGCCGCTACTTCTGGGACTACGAGGGCAGGCGATACCTCGACTTCGCCTCGCAGCTCATGAACGTCTCAATCGGCCATCAGCATCCCCGGCTCGTCCAGGCGATCAAGGATCAGGCGGACAGGCTGTGCACGATCGGCCCGCCGATGGCGAACGACAAGCGCTCGGAGCTTGCCCGGCTGCTGGCAGAGGTCACCCCCGGCGACCTCTCCCGCACGTTCTTCACGAACGGCGGCGCGGAGGCGAACGAGAACGCGGTCAAGCTCGCCCGCTGGGCGACCGGGCGCCAGAAGATCGTCGCCCGTTACCGCTCCTACCATGGCGCGACCGCCGGCGCCATCACGCTCACGGGCGATCCGCGGCGATGGCCGTCGGAGCCCGGGATCCCCGGGGTCGTCCGCATGTTCGATCCGTACACATATCGCTGCCCTGCTGGTCACCCCGACCCGTGCCCGGTGTGCAGCGGCGCACCGCACCTCGAGGAGATCCTCCAGTACGAGGGGCCGGAGACCGTGGCGGCCGTGATCCTGGAGACCGTGACCGGAACGAACGGCGTGATCGTGCCTCCGGAGGGCTATCTGCAGGCGATCCGCGACGTGTGCGACCGCTACGGGATCCTGCTCATCCTCGACGAGATCATGTGCGGCTTCGGTCGCACCGGCACGTGGTTCGCGTGCGAGCACTGGGACGTCGTCCCGGACATCATGACGGTCGCGAAGGGCATCAACTCCGGGTACGTGCCGCTCGGGGCCATGATCGTCAACGAGAAGCTCTCCGATTGGGTGTCAGACAAGTTCTTCGCGGGCGGCCTCACGTACTCGGGCCACCCGCTCGCCTGCGCCGCGGGCGTCGCGTCGATCGAGGCGTTCCGCGACGAAGGGATCGTCGAGAACGCCGCGACCATGGGCTCGTTGCTTCGGGACGATCTCCTCCCGCCGCTCGAGCGGCGGCACCCGTCGGTGGGCGACGTGCGCGGCCTCGGGCTCTTCTGGATGCTGGAGCTCGTCCGCGACCGCGGGACGCGCGAGATGCTGGTCCCCTACAACGCGACGGGCGAGGCTGCCGCCCCGGTCGGGCGGCTGGTACGTGCGGCGGCCGACCGAGGCCTCTACCTGTTCGTGCACTGGAACAAGGTGATGATCGCGCCGCCGCTGACGATCACCCGGGACGAGCTCGAGGAGGGCGTTGGCGTTCTCGACGAGGTGCTCGGGATCGCGGACGAGTACTACGCGGGCTGAGCAGACTCGCGCAGCGCCGGGATGACCTCCCTCCCGTAGCTGTCGAGGATCAGCTCCTGGCCCTCGGTCATGAGGTACACGTTCCAGTGCCTGACGCCGATCTCCTCGAGCCTGCGGAGCTTGGCGACGTGCTCGTCCGGCGTGCCGAGGACGCAGAAGCGGTCGCAGGTCTCGTCGTCGACGAACTCCCCGTGCCGGGCGCCGACGCGGCTGTGGTCGTGGTAGTCGTAGAAGCTCCGCCGCTTGACGTACTCGAAGAGCGGCGGCGGGAGCTCCGACTCGGGATAGCGGCGGAGCAGATCCATCACGTGGTTCGACACCATCGCCGGAAACCAGCGCACCTGGTCCCGGGCTCGGGCCATGTCGTCCCCGACGAACGCGGGCGCGCAGACGATCGGCTCGAGCGCGGCCGGGTCGCGACCGGCCTCCTCCGCCGCCCGGCGGGCGATGCGCATGATCCACTCGACGATGTCCGGATCGGCGAGCTGGATGATCCCGCCGTCTCCCACCCGGCCGGCGCCGCCGAGCGCCTTCGGCCCGTAGCCGGCCACGTACATCGGGATCTCGGGGCGCCCCTTCGCCCACGCGAGCTCGAGCTCCTCGCCGTTCCACTCGACGGGGCGCCCGTTCATCAGCTCCTTGATCATACGGAGCGAGCGCTCGAACTCGGCGACGGGGACCGGGTCGAGGCCGATCACGCGGCGCGCGGAGTCTCCCCGGCCGATCCCCATCACCATGCGCCCGCCGGAGATGTCGTGGAGCGTCGCGTACGCGCTCGCGAGAACGGTCGGCTCGCGCGTCCCCGGGTTCGTCACGCAGTGCCCGAGCCTGAGCGCCGACGTCCCCGTCGCCGCGAGCGTGAGCAGCGGCACCGACTCCTGCCAGAGGACGTGCGAGTCGTAGGTCCACCCCCAGTCGAACCCGCGTCCCTCGGCGAGGCGAAGCAGCTCGACGAAACGGGTGTGCGGCGGGTCCGGGAGGACGGTCACGCCGAACGTCAGCATCTCGACTCCTTCCTGGCGGGAAGCTGCGATCCTACCGCGGGCGCTCGGAGGGTCCGCTCACGACCAGCCCAGCTCGTCGAGGCGGTCCTCGTCGATCCCGAAGTGGTGCGCGAGCTCGTGGACGACGGTGACGCGGATCTCGTCCTCGAGCACCGGCGGATCGTGGCCGAACTCCTCCTCGAGGGGGCGCCGGTAGATCTCGATCTTGTCCGGGAGCGCGCCTGCGTAGCCCGAGTCCCGCTCCGTCAGCGGGATCCCCGTGTAGAGGCCGAGGATGTCCGGGTCCTCGGGGTTCTCCTCCTCGACGACGATCTCGACGTTCGACATGGCCCGGCGCAGGTCCTCGGGCAGCGAGGCGAGCGCGCGCGCGACGACGTCCTCGAACTCCGCGGCGGTCACGGCACGATGAGCGCGAGCAGCGCCTTCTGCGTGTGCAGCCTGTTCTCGGCCTGGTCCCAGGCCGCCGAGCGCGGGCCGTAGAGAACCTCGGCCGAGATCTCCTCGCCCGCGTGCGCCGGCAGGCAGTGGAGCACGATGGCGCTCTCGTCGGCCTGCGCCAGCAGGTCGGCGTCGACCGTGAACCCCTCGAAGTCGCGCAGGCGCCGATCGCGCTCCTCCTCGTGCCCCATGCTCGTCCAGACGTCCGTGTAGAGCACGTTCGCGCCCTTGGCGGTGACGGCGGGGTCGCTTGCGATGTCGACGGAGCCGCCGCCGGCGGCCGCGGCCTCGCGGGCCCGCACGACGACCTCGGAGGCCGGCTCGTACCCCGGCGGGGTGGCCACGGCGACATCCACCCCGAGCTTGGCGCACGCGACCATCAACGAGTGGCAGACGTTGTTGCCGTCGCCGACGTAGCCGACGCGAACGCCCTCGAGCCCGCCGAAGCGCTCGCGGACCGTCATCAGGTCCGCGAGCGCCTGGCAGGGGTGGAACTCGTCCGTAAGGGCGTTCACCACGGGGACGTCGGCATGCTCGGCGAGCTCGTCGACGTCCGCCTGTCGGTAGGTCCGGATCGCGATGGCGTCGAGGTAGCGGGACAGCACGAGCGCCGCATCTCGGATCGGCTCGCGGCGGCCGAGCTGGAGCTCGCTCATGCCGAGCTGGACGCACACGCCGCCGAGCTCGGCCATGGCGACGGCGAAGGAGACCTGCGTGCGCAGCGACGGCTTCTCGAGGATAAGGCCGAGCGTGCGGCCTTCGAGCAGCGGGTGGGCCCTCCGACCTCGCCGATCGCCCTTGAGGCGATCGGCGAGGTCGAGCACGGCGGCGAGCTCCTGCGCCGACCAATCCTCGACCCGCAGGAAGTCACGGCCCTTCAGGTGCGAGACGGCCACGGCAGCGATCCTAGCGCGCGACAAACTTGATACATGGCGACTCATGTTATATTCTTGGTATCGCATCAATCAACGACAAGGAGGGTTGCGACATGGCAGTCGTTCGCTGGGAGCCGTTCCGTGAGCTTGCGGCCCTGCAGAACGAGATGAGTCGGTTCATGAACCAGGTCTGGGGTACTCCCGGGGCCGGGGCCGGCAACGGCCCGTCGACGTGGCTCCCTGCCCTGGACGTGTGGGAGACCGAGGCCGACCTGGTGCTCGCGCTGGATCTGCCGGGCGTCTCGCAGGAGCAGGTCTCGATCGAGGTCGACGACTCCGTCCTGACCGTCTCCGGCGAGCGCGAGCGCACCGTCGAGGACGCCGGCGATCGCTTCTACCGCTTCGAGCGCCGCTTCGGTCAGTTCTCACGCAGCGTCACCTTGCCGCAGGGGATCGACGAGTCGAAGATCACCGCCGAGTTCAAGGACGGCGTGCTCGAGATCCGCGTCCCGAAGCCCGAGGAGCGCAAGCCGAAGCGCATCCAGATCGGCGCGACGGACGCGATCGAAGGCGAGAGCACGCGCCTGGACAGCTAGACGTTTGATCCGCACTCGATCACATCGTCCAGCCGAGCACGTGTAGGGGCCGAGCACGCTCGGCCCCTACGGCGCGGTCGACCGTAGATCTGGAAGGGCGGGTCTTGCCCCGCCCGGTCCGGCAGACAGGGCGACGCAAGCGTCGCCCCTACACGTGCTCGGCGATCCGCTCGGCGATGGCGTCGAACGCGAGCTCGCTTCCGGTGACCTCCCGCGCGACCGCGTCGGCGTCGAGCCCTTGGCCTTCGTTCCAGAGCTCTCTGAGGAGCGATCCGGCCTTGCGCTCCGCGAACCAGGCGCGGCCGTAGGACTCGCTCAGGTACGCGGCGAGCTGCGACTCGAGCGCCCATGCCCGCAGGTAGCTCGTGCAGTAGAAGCCGGCATCGACGTCGGCGAGGTAGTCCTCCGCCGCCGGCTCGATCAGCGTGGCGGTGCGTTGGAGCTCGACGTAGCGGTCGGGGAGGCTCTCGGCGCCGGCGCCGCCGTGCAGCTCGAGCTCGTAGAGGAGCTTGGCG
This sequence comes from uncultured Gaiellales bacterium, assembly GCA_964498265.1. Taxonomy (GTDB): domain Bacteria; phylum Actinomycetota; class Thermoleophilia; order Gaiellales; family Gaiellaceae; genus CAZCIJ01. The sequence continues at coordinate 9,834 of CAZCIJ010000035.1, forward strand.
CAGTACCGGCGCACGAAGTACAGGAGGACCGCGGACGACTCGGCGGCGAGCTCCTCGGGGCGCGCGAGGTCGAGCCGCCGCGTGAGCCATGCCGGGTCGGTGACCAGGTGCTGCAGGAGGAAGGCGTAGCCCTCGGTCACGGCGTTGTCGCCGAGCCGTCGGGCTTCGACGGGCAGTCCCGCGGACGTGTGCGCGAAGTGCTCGGTGTGGCCCGCCTCGTGGAACAGGGCCTCCCAGTCGTCGAGTCCGCCGACCGGCTGGATGGTGAGGACGACGCGTCCGGGCACCTCGATCGGCGCGCAGAACGCGCGCGGAGACTTCGTGGGCCGCTCGTCGAGGTCGAGGTGCACGTTCCGCTGGGACCCGAGCTCGATGCCCAGGCCTGCGAGCGTCGCCTCGAGCGCCGGCAGCATTCCGCCGGCGCGGAAGCCCTCGTCCCAGGTCGGCGCCCGCATGGCGCGCGGAACGTCCCAGCGGCGGATCTCCTCGAGGGAGAGGCCGACCCGCGTCCGCAGCACCCGCTCGAAGCTGCTTGCGTACAGCTCCTCCGTGTCGGCGAGCAGGCGCTCGCACTGCTCGACCAGGGAGCCGAGCGGGAACCCGAAGCGCTCGTAGAGCTCGCGCACGCTGCCCGCGCCGAGCTCGCGCGCCCCGTCGCGCACGGTCGCGAGGGCTTCCTCGTAGACCGGGTTGATGCGCCGGCACAGCTCTCGCCTGGCCGTGTCGAGCGCCTCACGCCGCGCGCGATCCGGCTCGTTGGCGAGGGTCGGCCGCAGCATCCGGAAGCCGATCGTCTCGCCGTCGACCTCGGTCGTCAGCGTCGCCTCGAGCTGGGCGACGCGCTCCTCGTGCTCGCGCGTGACGTCGCCGAGAAAGCCTTCGCACGCGAAGCGCCAGAGCTCGAGCGGTCCCGACCAGGGCGGCGAGCCCTGCGCCCCCTCCTCGAGCCAGCGGCAGCTCGCGAGTGACGTCAGATCGGCGTGCCGCTCGTAGATCGGCGCCAGGTCGAGCGTCTCCTTCAGACCGGCGAAGTGGAGGTAGTACTCCTCCAGCAACTCCGCCGAGAACCGGTCCGCCTCGGCGCGGTACTCGTCGAGGCTCTCGGGCACGGTCTCATAGGATACGCGGCCGTGCGCGAGCTCACGGTCACGACGGAACGGCGGACGCAGGTGATCGACGTGACGGCCCAGGTCCGCCAGGCGCTCGACGGAGCATCGACGGACACCTCGGCGGCGCTCGTGTACGTGCCGCACACGACGGCGGGGATCGTGGTTCAGGAGCACGCCGATCCGGCGGTGGCCCGTGACCTCGAGATGGCGCTCGAGCGCATCGTCGACGACGGCTGGCCGTGGCAGCACCTCGAGGCCGGCGAGGTGAACCCGTGGTCGCACGTCCGTGCCGCCCTGACGGCGACCTCCGTCGCGATCCCGGTGCGCGACGGCCGGCTCGCGCTCGGAACCTGGCAGGGGATCTTCTTCTGCGAGTTCGACGGGCCGCGGACCCGTACCGTGTACGTGACGCCGCTGCGGTAGGCAGTCAGCGGAAGCCGGCGAGCCCAGGATCCCTCACCACGTAGGCCTGCGTCGCGATCACGCCGACGAGACCGGCGGCGACCACGTCGAGCGGCGAGTCGTTCACGAGCAGCGAGACGCCGACTCCGACGGCGAGCGCGACTGGAAGCGCGCGCAGTGCGCGAGGCAGGTCGGTGGCGAGCAGACGGACGACGAGCAGCGCCAGCGCGACCAGGCCGAGGGCGACGAGCACGACCGTGTACCAGTGCTGGGTCGCTCGCTTCCATGCCAGGACGATGCGGTCGTGCAGGTCGCCGGCGAGGCTCCCGGGCCCGTCGCCGACGGCGTCGGTCAGATGGCTGGAGGCTCCTGAGAGCGAGTCGACCGCGATGATCCCGATCGCCGCCGCAAGCAGGACCGCGACGGCGACGACGGCGGCACGTCGGCGCTCGTTCGCCAGCTCGACCGCGAGCACGGCGATCGCCACGCAGAGCACGATTCCGGTGCCGCCGTCGGCGCCGAAACGGCTGCCCGCGACGGCAACGAGCGCGACGGCGGCCAGAGCGAGCGCGGGCAGCCAGCCCACCGTGATTCGCAGGAGTGCGACACCTCCGAGCATCGGGACGAGCAGCATGGCGGAGAGCAGGTTCGAGAGACCGTAGAAGCGTGAGTTCTGCGTCGGCCCGAGCGGGGAGAGGGCGACGCTCTCGCCCTCGGCGCCGAGAGCCACGAGGTAGGCGACGACGACGGCGGCCAGCACGATCCCGACCGCGAGCGGCGACTCCGCGATCGCCGCCAGCGCCGGCGCGCCCAAGCCGACCGCGACGCCGAGCACGAGCAGCACGAGCCAGACCTCGGACGCTCCCGCGACGCCCAGGACGAGATTCGCCGCGAGAGCGGTCGCGAACCCGAGGAGCGCAGCTCGCGGAAGGGCAATGGACAGCCCCAGGATGAGCAGGGCCGTCAGCAGGGCGGCGAGCGGACGGGCGTCGGCGTTCATGTCGATCCGGGCGTCGAGGTCGAGCAGGGCGGCCACGGCATCGCCGTCGGGGCGCGAGCCGAGGCCGCTCGGCGCTGCGAGAGCCGTCGGCGCGAGGTCTGCGATCGCGACCAGCCCCGGAATCCGGGTGCGCTCGGACGTCAGGAGCCCGTCGAAGCCGGGAGCGATCACGGCGACGGGGTAGCGGCGGGAGTTCGCCTGGTCGCCGCCCTCCGGCAGTCCCAGGACGATCGCGGGGCCGGAGGGCACCGCGCTCTCCGTGTCGACGTCGATCAGGACCGGCCCCTCGGGGAAGCCGCCGCGCAGCGAGTTGCGAACGGCGCCGCGCTCGAGCGACGCGAGAGCGGACGCCGCGCTCACGCGCGGGCCGGCGCCCGGGACCAGCAGGCCGATCGCGGCGTCATCGACGGAGGGAGCGAGGTCGCCGAGCTCGAGCCCGGGGACGACGACCACCGGGAGTCGCTGTCCTGCGGCCGCGGTGGCGGGGGCGAGGAGGGCGACGGCGAGCGCGATGGCAGCAGGAAGGAGGGAGGGGCCGCGCGCCCGCATAGCCGGGTCCATGGGTACCCTAGCCGCGATGGCGGTCGATGCCGCGATCGCCGTTCGCGCGCGGGTCATCGCCCGCCGGGAGGCGCTCGTCTCCGCGGGCATCGCCGCCGTGATCGGCCTTCTCCTCGCCGCGCTCGGGCCCCCGGCCGGAGACGGCGCCGCGCACGTCTACCGCCTCGAGCTCCTGCGCGAGGGCGTGCTCGTCTGGGACGGCTTCTGGTACGGGGGCCACTACCCTCTCGCCTCGTACAGCCTGCTCGGCTACCTGCCCGCGCTGCTCGTGGGCGCGGTCCCGAGCGTGCTCGCCGCGACCGTGCTCGCTGCGGCGCTCTTCGCCGCGATCGCCGTCGGCGAGTGGGGCGACGCTGCGCGCTGGCCGGCGCGCGCGTTCGCCGTCGCCGCCTCGGCGCCCGTCTTCACAGGCACGTACACGTACGCGCTCGGTCTCGCCGCGGCGCTTGGCGCCGTGTGGGCGATGCAGCAGGCGCGCCGGTGGCTCTTCCTGGCCTGCGCCGCGCTCACGATCGGCTTCAGCCCGCTCGCGTTCCTCTTCCTGTGCCTCGTCTGCCTGTCCGTGGCCATCGTCCGGCGGCCGCCCGTGAGCGCCGCGCTCCCGCTCGGCCTGGGGCTGGCCGCCCTGGGAGGTCTCTGGCTCGCCTTCGCGCGCGTCTTCCCGTCCGAGCAGCGGTACGCCTTCCGGCTACAGGAGCTCGCGTGGGCGCTCCTCGCCTGCGCCGGCATCGCGCTGGTCGCGTGGCGTGACCGTCGGGCGCGCGTCCTCGGCGTGCTGTTCATCCTCCTCGGCGCCGCCTCGGTGCTCGCGTTCGCCCTCGACTCGCCGGTGGGATCGACGGTGACGCGCTTCCGCGCCTACGTGTTCCCGATGGCGCTCCTCGTCGTGCTCGTCACGCGGATGCGGCCTCGCTGGATCGCGGCCTCGGCGCTTGCCGTCGCGCTCTTCTACAGCGTCAGCCAGTACCTGTTCGTCGCCCCGCCGCTGACCGACAGCCGGGCAGCCGCGTCCTCGTTCTGGGCGCCGACCGCTACCTACCTGCGCGGCCGGTTGGACCCGGGGGAGCGGGTCGACGTGATCCCCACGTTCGACAACTGGGAGGCGTACTACCTGCCGCGCGCCGGGATCCCGATCGCCCGCGGGTGGTTCCGCCAGCTCGACCTGGCTCGCAACCCCGTCCTCTACGAGCACGACCTCACCGGGGCCGAGTACCGTGCCTGGCTGCGCGGCCTGAGCGTTCGCTACGTCGTCCTCCCGCTCGCTCCGCTCGACCGTGTCGGGGCCGAGCCGCAGGCCGAGCTCCTGCGATCGGGACGCTCCGGCCTCGTGAAGGTTGCGCGCTTCCCGCAAGCCATCGTCTACGAGCTCCCCGGCGCGACGCCCCTCCTTACCGGTCCGGGGAGCCCGCGGCTTACGGCGTTCGAGCACGCGCGCATCGCGGGCGTGCTCGAGCAGCCCGGGGCGCACCTCCTGCGAGTGCGCTGGACGCCGTACCTCGCCGTTCGCCGAGGCGACATGTGCCTCGCGCCCGATCCGAACGGCATGACGCGCATCGTCGCCCGCAGCGCGGGGCCGTTCGAGCTCGCCGTCCCCGGTGCGGGCGACCTGCTTCGCAGAGCGCTCGGCGCGCGCCCCGACCGGTGCGCATAGGAGGGGTAGCCGCGCGCAGCGCGGCCCCTACAATCGGAAGGTGACCGTCCCGGTCGAGAAGGGCGCGGAGCTCGAGCTTCGCATCGATTCCCTCGCCTACGGGGGCAACGGCGTCGCCCGCCTGAACGGCTTCGTCGTCTTCGTGCGCCGGGGCCTGCCCGGTGACACCGTGCGGGCGCGCGTGACGGCGGTGAAGCGCAGCCACGCCGAGGCGCTCGCGCTCGACGTGCTCGAGCCGGGCCCGGCCAGGGTCGTGGCCCCGTGCCCGCACGCGGGGACGTGCGGCGGCTGCCGCTTCCAGGATCTCGCCTACGACGCGCAGATCGCAGCGAAGCAGTCGCAGGTCGGCGAGGCGCTTGCACGCATCGGCGGCATCCCCGAGCCCCCGGTCGGACCGATCGTGCCGGCGGTCGAGCAGTTCCACTACCGCAACAAGCTCGAGTACTCGTTCACGGAGACGCGCGCAGGCGCGGCCCTCGGCTTCCACCGTGCCGGACGCTGGGACGAGGTCGTCGAGATCGAGCGTTGCCTCCTCACGACCGAGCTCGGGAACGCGATCCGGGACAGTGTGCGCGACTGGGCCCGTTCCGAGGGTCTGCCGGCGTACAGCCAGGAGACGGGTCAGGGCTTCCTGCGTCACCTGGTCGTGCGCGAGGGGCGCAACACGGGCGATGCCCTCGCTGTGCTCGTGACCGCGCCGGGCGAGCTCCGAGGCGTGGAGTCGCTGGTCGGGGGGCTCACGTCCTTCCCGCAGGTGCGGGGGATCCACCACGCCGTCAACGACCGTCCGGCCGAGGTGACGAACCTGCCCACCGCTGTGCTGTGGGGCGAGGAATGGATCGAGGAGGAGCTGCTCGGCCTCCGCTTCCACGTGCGCCCGAACGCCTTCCTGCAGACGAACACCGCGATGTGCGAGCGGCTGTACGAGCTGGTCGCCGAGGCCGCCGGGCTGACGGGCGAGGAGACGGTCTACGACCTCTACTGCGGCATCGGCGCGATCGCGCTCGTCCTCGCGCGGCACGCTCTGACGGTCTGGGGAGTCGAGGTCTCCGAGGAGTCGGTCGCGTGCGCGATCGAGAGCGCGGAGCGCAACCGGGTCGGCAACGTCGCATTCTTCGCCGGCGACGTCGGCTCCGCCGTCTCGGAGCTGCCGTCGCGAGCCGGCCCGCCGGACGTGGTGGTGGTGGATCCGCCGCGCGCCGGCCTGTCCGGCAAAGCGCTGCGCCGTATCGCCGCGCTCGGGTCGCCGCGCCTCGTCTACGTCTCCTGCAATCCGACGACGCTTGCCGGGAACGCGCGCGAGCTGCTGCGCGAGCACGGGTACCGGCTCGAGCTCGCGCGCCCGCTGGACATGTTCCCGCACACGCCCCACGTCGAGACGGTCGCGGTCTTCACGCGCTCCGTGGCGTGACCCCGTTTCGCCGCCGCCGGACGATCTGACGGAAGAGGAGGTCGGCGTTCACGCCGATGAACGCCGCGGAGAGCAGAGGCAGCCCGGGAACCCCGTCGAGCTCGAAGGCCGTGCTGATCGCGATCGTCGCCGTAAAGGAGAGCGCGCACGCGAGCCAGGTAAGGCCGACCCGGAGGCCGAAGCGGTCGGCGGCGCCGAGGAAGAGCGCGAAGAAGAGGACGTCGGGGAGTCCGAGCTGCGCGAGGCCGTCGTGCCCGGGCGTGGGGAACGCGACGCTCAGCCGGTCGAACACGCCGGGCTGGTCCTCGATCAGCGTCCGGGTCGGCCCGCGCGCGACGGAGAGGACGTCGATCGGGATGATCAGCAGGGCGACGAGGACGATCCAGCTCACCTCCTCGAAGAAGCGCAGGAAGAACCACCCTGCTCCCGTCACGGCCGCGAGCTTCATGAACGTGGCGGCGGCTTCGAGGCCGCTGACCTCGAAGGCGGCTGCGAGCCCGGCGAAGACGAGCGTCCCGGGTATGAGCCAGCGGGAGCGCCGTGCCGGCAGCGCGAGCCCGACGAGGCCGAAGGCCGCAGGGATCACGAGCAGCCCGACGACGACGACGTCCCCCCACGCCCCCAGCGCCTCGAGGTCTCCGGCGACCGCGTAGTAGACGGCCAAGTTGCCCGCGATCGCTAGTAGGGCGGAAGCTCTGACCACCACTGCCCGAGCGCCTTGAACGCGTCCCAGAACCGTCGCTTCGCCGCCTG
>CAZCIJ010000036.1:0-16441 GCA_964498265.1 uncultured Gaiellales bacterium
CGCGGACAAGGGTCGGACGATCCGCATGCCCGTGCACGTCGTCGAGAAGCTCAACAAGATCACGCGCGCGGAGCGCAAGCTGCTCGGCGAGCTCGGGCGCGAGCCGACGTCGGAGGAGATCTCGCGCGAGCTCCACCTCCCGGTCGACGAGGTCGAGCAGATCCGGCGCAGCGCTCAGACGCCCGTCTCGCTCGAGAAGCCGGTCGGCGACGAGGACGAGTCCGAGTTCGGGCACTTCATCGCCGACCAGACGGTTCCGCGGCCCGACGAGGCCGCCGAGACGACGCTGCAGCGCGACGCGCTGCGCCGCGCGCTCGGCATGCTCTCCTACCGTGAGCGCCGCGTGCTCGAGCTCAGGTACGGGCTCGACGGCGAGGACCCGCGCACGCTGGACGAAGTGGGACGCGCCTTCAACGTCACGCGGGAGCGCGTCCGCCAGATCGAGCACCAGAGCCTGCGCAAGCTGCAGGCGCTCGCGGAGGCCCAGAAGCTTCGCGGAGTGGCCTGACGTCGAGCCGAAGGCGCGACCGACGACCAGCGGATCAGGCCTAGGATCTTCGGCTGTGCGGCAGCCGGAAGAATCCTGGCTCGCGGAGCTCTTCGAGTACCTGCGCATCCCGAGCGTCAGCGCAGACGAGGAGCATCGCGGCGACGTCCGCCGGGCCGCCGAGTGGGTGCGGGATTTCGTGAGGGCCGCGGGAGGGGAGGCGGAGGTCGTCGACACGGACGCCCACCCGCTCGTCGTCGGCGAGGTTCCCGCGTCCAGTCGTCCGGCCAGGGCGCCGACGGTGCTGCTCTACGGGCACTTCGACGTGCAGCCGCCGGCACCGCTCGATCTCTGGCACTCCGAGCCGTTCGAGCCCGAGATCCGCGACGGATGGATCTACGCGAGGGGGGCCGCCGACGACAAGGGGAACAACTACCTCCTGCTGAAGGCGATGCAGCTGCTGGCCGCGGAGCGGGCGCTGCCCGTCAACGTCCGCGTCGTGCTCGACGGCGAGGAGGAGATCGGCGGGCATTCCATCGTCGACTTCCTCCGGAGCGACGATCGCGGCGCCGACGCCTGTCTCATCTTCGACGGGAGCATGGTCGCCCCGGACGTCCCCGCGTTCTACGTCGGCACCCGCGGGCTCGTCTACTTCCACGTCACGCTCCGAAGCGGAGAGAAGGACCTCCATTCCGGCGTCTTCGGCGGCGCCGCGCTCAACGCAGCGCACGCCCTCATGCGGACGCTCGGGGCCGTTGTCCCGCCGCCCGCCGATCTCGTCGCCGGAGCGATCGCGCCCACCGAGGAGGAGCTCGCCGGCTGGCGAGAGCTCGAGCCGGGCGCGGCGGTGCTCGCGAGCGAAGGAGCGCGCCCGGCGGACGGGGCCGCCGCCGCCGACTTCTACCTCCGGACGCTTGCGCGCCCGGCAGTGGACGTGAACGGGATCCGTGCGGGCGAGCCGGACTTGCAGAAGACCGTCCTGCCGGTCTCCGCCCACGCCAACGTCTCGATCCGGCTGGCTCCGGGGCAGGACGTCGCGGCCGTGGCCGAGCGGTTCGACGAGCTTCTGCACGCCGCCGCGCCCGCGGGATGCGAGCTCGCCGTCGAGCGCCTGTCCTCGAGCCCGCCGGGACTCGTCCCCTCGGACGCCGAAGCCGTCCGGCTGGCGCGCGAGGCGTTCGAGCACGTCCTGGGCCGCCGGCCGCTCTTGCTGCGGACCGGAGGCACGCTGCCCATCGTCCCGGCGCTCACGGCGAAGGGCATCCCCACGGTGCTGACGGGCTTCGACGTGCCGGGCGGCAACATCCACTCGCCCAACGAGCGGCTGCTCGCGCGCTACCTCCGTCTCGGCGTGGAGGCGGCGCGGGAGACGCTCCGCAGCCTTCAGGCCCTCCCGGGAAGGTGAGCCGGGGCGCGCGACCGGTCGCGGCGGATCGCGGAGTGGACTCCTTCAGTCGCCGCTGCCCTCGAGCGCCGCGCGGACGTCGTGCGCGACGTTCTCCGGGGTGAGGTCGATGCCTGCGTTCAGCGTCGAGACCCAGATACCGCCCGTGTCGAAGATCCGCACGGGAACGGAGTGGAGGTCGTCCTCGCCCGAGTCGAACGAGGTGGCGACGGCGAAGTCGTCCCATACCGGGCGCATCTCGTCGACCGGCGCGACGAGGTAGCGCAGCAGCCCCTCGACGCGGTTGCGCTCGAGGAAGGCCCGAACGCTCTCGGGGGAGTCTTCGGGCGGATCGGCGCTGAAGGCGACCGCCGTCACGCGGCTGCGCTCGTCGGGGTCGAGCAGCCGCAGGCCTTCGCCGAGGTAGGACGCGACGATCGGGCACTCGGCCTCGCACTGCGTATCGAGGAACGTCACGAGGACGACCTGACCGCGCAGGTCGTCCGAGCCGACGGTCAGTCCGTCCTGGTCGGGGATCTCGAACGCCGGCAGGTCGATGCGCGCCGGAGGGATCGAGCCCGAGTACTGGCCTGCGCTTGCGTCCGATCCACCGCCGAGGACGATCGCGACGAGGGCGCCCGCCGCCGCGAGCACGAGCACGAGCAGCAGGACAAGCCACATGCGCGGGCTCACGGCGACACGCTAGCTCGCGCAGCCTTCGGCATATACGCCTTACGTTGCGTGTAAGGCATGCCTTATATATCCTGGCTCGACACGATGCCCTGGGACACGATCCGAACGCTGGCGGACGCCCGACGCGCGGGCGCGCTCGCACACGCGCTGCCCGAGGGCGTCGTCTGGGTCGAGAGCCGGTGCGGGGAGCTGGCGCTGGAGGTCGCGGGGTCGCCGACTGGACAGGGGACGACTTGAGGGGAAGCAGGGCACGGCAGGCGCTTGCCGCTGCGGTGGTGGTGCTCGCGCTCGGCGCAGTCCTGGCGGCGTGCGGCGGAAGAGATCCGAGCGAGGAGCAGGCCGCCGAGACGACCACGGGCTCGACGGGCGCCGCGGCCGAGACGAGCGCTGCGGTTGAGTCCAGCGCGCCGGGGACCGCGGCCGATCTCACCGGCGTCAAGGAGTACCTCGCCGAGCATACGGGTCTGCTCTCGGGCTTCGCCGCGGAGCTCGCCGCCGCCGCTCAGGAGTACTTCGACCTCGCCGAGGCGGCAGGCTTCGACTACGAGCGTCTGTGGGCGGAGAGCGCGGACGAGCTCGAGCCGCTCCTCCAGCGGCTGCGCGACCTCTGGATCGAGGGGAACCCGTACTACGAGCGCATGGAGGGCGTCGTCGCGGGCACGCCCGCGCTCGCCGAGTACGACGTCATCATCGACGCCGGCTCGAGCGCCGCGGAGGACCCCGAGAGCGCGGTGCCGTTCGACCTGACGCTCCCCGACGGCACGGTGCTCGAGCAGCCCGGCAACCTCTACAGCCTGACCGAGGGAGCTCTGTGGGGAACGCTGCCCGAGGAGCTCGGCAGGCCCTCCACGCCGGTCGACCTCGACGGGGACGGGTCGCAGGACTTCGGGGAGGTGCTTCCCGACGCCGGCCTTCTCCTCCCGGCCGCGCAGGCCTTCGTGAGGTACGCGGAGGAGCTGGAGGCCGCCGGGCAGGCGTGGCAGCCGAGCGAGTCGGATGCCTTCACGGCTCTCGTCGTGATGGTGCCGACCATGAGCGAGTACTTCGGCCAGTGGAAGGAGTCGCGCTTCGTGGCCGGAGACGCCGCCACCTCCGAGGCCTTCAACGTCGTGTCGCGCCTCTCGGACATCCGCGACATCCTCTCCGGCCTCCAGGTCGTGTACGCGGGTGTCGAGCCGCAGGTCGCGGCGGTCGACGAGGCGCGGAGCGCGCAGACCCGCCGGGAGCTCGACGATCTCGTCGCCTTCGTCGAGGACCTCTACGCCCAGGAGCAATCGGGCGACGGGTTCACGGCCGAGGACGCCGACACGCTCGGCGAGGAGGCGCAGGAGCGCGCGACCGCGATCGCCGGCCAGGTATCGCAGGCGGCCGCCGAGCTGGGGATCGCGATCGAGCAGTGACGGCTCGGCTGCAATGGCGGCGAGGGGTCGTCCTCACCGCCGCCGCCGTCGTCCTGGGCATCCTCGCGGCCCCGGCCGCCGCCCGGGCGCCAGCCGAGCCCTGGCAGCAGTCGGCGGACCTCCGCCGGCTGCTCGCGGACGCCGAGAAGGAGCTGATCGTCCGCGGGGCGGCCGAGGCCGCCCCGTTCGTGCGCGAGGCACGGCCGGTCGCCGAGGCGCTCGCGGACGCAGTGCGGGGCGAGGCGCCCGGCGCGGCCGCCCGCCTGGGGCGATCTCTCGCGCTTGCCGAGCGCGCGGTCGAGGAGGACGACGCTCGGGGGCTCGCAGCAGCACGAGCCGACGTGCGAACGGCGGTGTACGCCGGCGCCTATCGCATGCTCGTCGCTGCGGCGCGGACGGGCGACGCCACCGAGGCGCGCCGCTGGCTGCTCGTGCGCGAGTTCCGCCAGCCGACGCGGTTCTCCCGGCCGGGGGCGGACGCCACCCTGGCGGTGAAGGGCCTGGAGGAGGGCACGCTCTCCCCGAGCCAGGCGCTCGCTGCGATCCGCGCCGACCTCCTCGACACCTACCAGGCGCGGTTGCGCGCCTCGCTCGAGGCGGCCGACGCGGCCTCGGCGCGCGAATTCGCCACGCGAGCGGCGTCGGAAGCCGCGCTCGCGCGCGGCTACTTCGCGATCCTGGCCGGCGCGTACGCGGCGGCGCAGGACCCGGACGACGCCGCCGCTCTGCGGAGGGAGTTCGACCGGCTTGCGGCGAGCGCCCTGAGCGAGGACACGGAGGGGCTTGCCGCCGCATCGAGCGCCGTCGACGAAGGTCTCGCGGGATTCCGGGCCGCGCCGCTCTCCAAGGAGGAGGAGCAGCGCCGGGCCGGCCAGTTCCTGCGCTTCCTCGCGCTCGTGCCGATCGAGTACGGCCGCGGCGTGGACGACGGGCGGGTGACCCTCGACTTCGAGATCCAGGAGGCGATCACCTTCCGGGACGGGGCCGCGCAGGCGATCGGCGACCTCGAGGCGGCGCTGCTCGAGCTCGACCAGGACGCGACGGCCCTCGTGCAGGACATCGTCCAGGAGCTGGGTCGGGATCTCGCGCTCGCCGCTCGCGGAGGCGCAGTCGCGGATCCGGGGGACGTCGAGGCTCTCGCCAGCGAGGCGCTCGATCTCGCCGAGCGGACGTTTCCCGAGCAGTGGCAGGACACGAGCGCTGCGGACTTCGACGTCATCCGGGCCTCGCTCGACCGCGTCGTGAGCGCGGCGCGGGCCGGCGAGTACGCGAAGGCCGAGCAGGCGCGGCTCGAGGCGTACGCGTTCTTCGAGTTCGGGCCCGAGCAGCGCCTCCGCGGGCTCGCGCCCGACCTGTTCGTTCGCAGCGAGGGGCTCTTCTGGTACGGAGAAGGCGACTACGCGGGGCTCGCGCAGCTGATCAGGCGCAGGGCGCCGGCGGAGGAGGTGGCCCGCACCCGCGAGGCGCTCGACCAGGCGCTCGCCGACGCGGAGGCGGCCGTTGGCTCCGGCGCCGGCTCGACGCTGTCCGTCATCACGAACACGGCGATCATCGTCTTCCGGGAGGGGCTCGAGGCGGTGCTCATCCTCGCAGCCCTCACGGCCGGCATGGCCGGCGCGCAGCGGCGCTTCCGCAGGCCGCTGCTCGCGGGCGCGCTCGGCGCGCTCGTGGCCTCGGTCGCGACGTTCGTCGTCGCCCAGACGCTGCTCGAGTCGCTGACGCGCTACGGCGAGAAGCTCGAGGCCGTCGTCTCGCTCGTCGCCATCGCGGTGCTCCTGCTCATCCTGAACTGGTTCTTCCACAAGATCTACTGGAGCGAGCACCTGGCCGGGCTGCACGGGAGGAAGAAGGCCATCCTGCGCGGGGCGGGGCTCTCGATCGCGGCGGCGCAGCTCGCAGGGCTCGCGATGCTCGGGTTCTCGGCCGTCTATCGCGAGGGCTTCGAGACCGTGCTCTTCCTGCAGGCGATCGTGCTCGAGACCGGCGTCGGCACCGTGACCCAGGGCGTGCTGCTGGGCCTGGCCGGAGTCGCCGCGGTGGGCGTGCTCACGATGGTGCTGGAACGGAAGCTCCCGCACAAGCGGATGCTCGAGCTGACGGGGCTCCTCATCCTCGCGGTGCTGGCAGTCATGGTCGGGAAGACCGTGCAGGTCTGCCAGGTGGTCGGATGGCTCCCGGTCCATCCGATCCCCGGGGTTCGCCTACCGTACTGGGCGGGAGCCTGGTTCGGCGCCTTCCCGACGTGGGAGGGCGTCGCGTCCCAGGCCGGAGCGGTGCTGGCGGTGCTCGCGAGCTACGCCGTCGCGGAGCGACTGCGCGCGCGCCGGCGCGGCCGCATCCTCGCGCGCACGATGCTCCCGGGACGCGCCGAGCGCCCGCGGCTCGAGCTCGAGGTCGACAGGTCCGGCTGACGCTGCCGGTCGAGCCGGCGACCTCGCGCCGCCGCCGAACGTGCGGGGGGTTTTCCGCCGACCGCCTAGAATCGAGGCGTGATCGACCTGCGCTCGGACACCGCGACGCGGCCGACGCCGGCCATGCGCCGGGCGATGGCGGAAGCAGAGGTCGGCGACGAGCAGCTGCGGGAGGATCCGACCGTGAACGCGCTCGAGGAGCGCGTCGCCGCCCTCCTCGGGCAGGAGGCTGCCGTGTACCTCCCTACCGCGACGATGGCGAACGAGATCGCCCTCAAGGTGCTGACGCAGCCGGGCGACGAGGTCGTGGCGGAGGCGAGCTGTCACATCTTCTGCTACGAGCTGGGCGGTCCTGCCTTCCACTCGGGCCTCGCCATGAAGCCCATCGCCGGTGAGCGCGGCCTCTTCGGCCCGGACGAGGTGCGGGCGGCGATGTGGACCGGCGCGCTCCACCAGGCTCCCACACGCCTGCTCTGCCTCGAGAACACGCACAACGGCGGCGGCGGGCGAATCTGGCCGGTCGGTCTCGTGCGCGAGGTCACGGCGGCGGCACGCGAGCTGGGGCTCGCGCTTCACCTGGACGGCGCACGGCTCATGAACGCGGTCGTGGCCAGCGGCACGCCGGCCGCCGAGTACGGACGCGAGTTCGACACGGTCGCGCTGTGCCTCTCGAAGGGGCTCGGCTGCCCGCTCGGCGCCCTGCTCGCCGGCTCCGCGGAGCGCATGACGAGCGCCCGCCGGCTCAAGCATCTCTTCGGAGGCGCGATGCGGCAGGCCGGCATCGTCGCAGCCGCCGGGCTCTACGGTCTCGACCACGCCGTCGACAGGCTTGCCGAAGACCACGCGAATGCTCGCCGCTACGCGGAGGCGCTCGCTGCGGCGGGGCTCTCTGTCGCGCCGGCCGAGACGGAGACGAACTTCGTCGTGATCGACGTCGTCTCGCTGGGTCTCACCGTCCCGGAGGCGCTGGCGCGCCTGGAGGCCGAAGGGGTTCGACTCTCGGCGGCGGCCCGCCGTGGATGCCTGCGCGCCGTCACGCACCTCGACGTCACTCGAGAGGACATCGATGTCGCGGTCGAGCGCACCACGCGAGCGCTCGCCACGGCGCCGGTCCCCTGACAGACCCCTAGCGCGCGACTCGGACTGGAGGGCGCGCGTGGTTGCGCGCATGCTCGACGTCGCCCGCCAGCCACGTGTGCCCGAACTCGCTCATCGCGCGGATGATCGGAAGCAGCGCCGTGCCCTTCGCGGTCAGCTCGTACTCGACGCGCGGGGGGGACTCGGGGTAGCTCTTGCGCGCGACGACGTTCTCGCGCTCGAGCATGTCGAGGCGCTCCGAGAGCGTCCTCGGGCTGATGCCCCGGCACGCGCGCTCGAGCTCCGAGAAGCGCCGCGGGCCCTCGGACAGATCGTGAACGATGATCGCGGTCCACTTGGAGCCGATGATCTCGGCGGTGCAGGCCACAGCGCATTCAGCGTCGTGAACCGGTCGCATCGTGCGCATACGAGCATTGTAGCTCGCCGCCTCTCGCGCCCCTACTCCCGCCACGGCGGCGGGTTGTGCACCCAACGACCGCCGACCATGGTGGCGACCACCCGGATCTCGCTCAGCTGCTCGGGTGGGCAGGCGACCGGATCGCGGTCCAGGACGACCAGGTCGGCGAGGAAGCCGGGCAGCAGGCGCCCGCGGCGAGCGCCGTCGCCGGCAAGGCGTGCAGGGTTCGCCGTCGACGCGAGGAGCGCCTGCTCCACGGTGAGCGACTCCTCCTCGCGCCAGGCCGGACGGTCGTCCAGCGTGCGCAGGACCGCCGCGCGGACGCCGAGCAGCGGGTCGAGCTCCTCGATCGGGGCGTCCGAGCCGTTCGCCACGAGCGCGCCGGACACCCAGAGGGAGCGGTACGCGTAGGCGCCGGTGAGGCCCGGCCAGCGGGCGTCGGCGAGGTCGCGGTCGCTGGGCGCGTGGCTGAACTGCACGGAGCACGCGACGCCGAGCCGCGCGAAGCGCAGGAGGTCGTCGGGGTGCACAAGCTGGGCGTGCTCGATCCGGGGCGGAACTCGGAGCTGCGACCACTCGGCGCGCGTCGCCTCGAAGGCGTCGAGGGCCTCCCGGTTGGCGCGGTCGCCGATCGCGTGCACGGCCACGGGCCATCCAGCGCGGGCGGCTCGCCGCACGATCGCCGCAAGCTCGCCCGAGGCGGTGATCGCCACGCCGGAGCCGCTGAGCATCCACGCCGTCCCCGAGCCGAGAGCGCCGTCCATGAACGCCTTCAGGTAACCGAGGCGAAGCGCGTCGTCCCCGAGGCCCGAGCGCACCCCGAGGCTCTCGAGCGCGTCGAGGCGATCGTGCGGGAGGGACTGCCACACCCGCAGCGTCAGACGTCCCTCGTCGCGCAGACGCTGGAAGATGCGGTGCGCCCCGAGCCCGCCGTCCGTGTCGTGGATGGCCGTCACCCCGCGTGCGTTGACGACCGGGAGCGCCCTCTGGACGGCCTCGACGGCCTCCTCCTCGGACCACGTGAGATGGCGCTCCCCGAACCGCCACGCGGCGTCCTCGCGCAGCAGGCCCGTCGGCTCGCCCAGCTCGTCGCGCTCGACGACGCCGGCCTCGAGCGCGAGGTCGCCGCGCGCGAGCGCGGCCGAGTTGAGCCACAAGGAGTGGTGGTCTCGCGCCCACAGCGCCACCGGGACCTCCCCGGTCACGGCGTCGAGGTCGGCCCGCGTCGGCTCGACCTCGGGTCGCCACTCCGCGCTGCGCCAGCCGTGACCGAGCAGCCAGCGGCCCGGCGCGGCCGTGCGCGCCGCCGCGCCCACGCGGGCGACGGCCTCCGCGAGGGAGCCGCACCCCTCCAGGCGGACGTGGCGCCGGGCGAGCGCCCAGCTCGGAAAGTGCACGTGCGCGTCGCTGAAGCCCGGGAGGACGCAGCGCCCTCCCAGGTCGACGCGGTCCGGCGTCGGCAGCGCGGTCTCGTGCGTGCCGACGCCGCCGGCGACGCGGTCTCCGGCGATCGCGAGCGCCCGCGCCGTCGGAAGCGAGGCGTCCATCGTCCGGATCGTCCCGTTCTCGAGAAGCACCGGCCGGAATCTTGCCTGGACGACGAGACCGAGCGCCGCCGCCGGCGCGCTGGGCGACGTTCGCAGATCCGCCTCTTGAGGCGGGGAGCCGCAGCGCCGGAACTACAATCGCCTCGTGGCGTTCGACGTGTTGAGCGAGGAGCAGCGGGAGCTCCGCAACCTCGTCCGAACGCTGGCCGCCGAGCGCGTCGCACCACGGGCGGCGGAGATCGACGAGACCGGGTTGTTCCCGTGGGACGTGGTCGACGTGCTCCGCGACGCCGACCTGCTGGGGCTCCCGTTCGCGGAACGCTACGGCGGGACTGGAACCGGGACGCTGATGCTCCTCGTCGCCGTCGAGGAGCTGTCCAAGGTCTGCGCGACGACCGGGCTGATCCTGGCCGTCCAGGCGCTCGGGGGGCTCGCGCTCGAGCTCGCGGGGACGGAGGAGCAGCGCGAGCGCTACCTGCCGCGGCTCGCGTCCGGGGAGTGGCTCGCCGCCTACGCGCTCACCGAGCCCGGATCCGGGTCGGACGCTGCGGCGCTGCAGACGACGGCGCGCCGCGCCGGAGGCGACTACGTCCTCGACGGCTCGAAGCGGTTCATCACGAACGCGGGCGTGGCGCAGCTCTACACCGTATTCGCCAAGACCGACCCGAGCGCCGCGCACCGTGGCGTATCCTGCTTTGTGGTGGAGGCCGACGCGCCCGGGCTCGAAGTGGGGAGGATCGAGCCGAAGATGGGCATCAAGGGCTCGACGACCGGGGAGGTGTTCCTCAGCGAGTGCCGCGTGCCGGGTGCGAACCGCGTCGGGGAGGAAGGGGAGGGCTTCCGCATCGCGATGCGCGTGCTCGATCGCTCGCGGCCGGGGATCGCCGCCCAGGCGCTGGGCATCGCGCAGGGAGCGACGGACTGCGCGCTCGAGTACGCCCGCACGCGGAAGACGATGGGACGGCCGATCGCCGAGCACCAGCTCGTAGCCGCGATGCTGGCCGGGATGGAGACGCGCTGCGAGGCGGCTCGCGGCCTCCTCTACCGTGCGGGCCGCATGATCGACGCGGGCGTGGACGGGCCGGAGCTGACAAAGGCCTCGGCCATGGCCAAGCTCTTCTGCTCCGACGCCGCCATGGCCGTCACGACCGACGCCGTGCAGGTGCTCGGCGGCTACGGCTACATGAAGGAATATCCCGTCGAGCGGATGATGCGCGACGCCAAGATCACGCAGATCTACGAGGGCACCAACCAGATCCAGCGGCTCGTGATCGCCCGCGAGATGCTGCGGGAGGAGCGCCCCCTGCCCCTCACGGACGCCGCCGCCTCCGGCCACGGGCGCTGAGTCCATGCCTGCGCGCGTCACCGGGATGCTCCTCGCGCCGGTGTACCGGCTCTACACGGGCCGGCTGCGGCATGACGTGAAGCAGGCGCCGATGCCGGGGCACGTCGCGGTCATCCTCGACGGGAATCGCCGCTGGGCTAGCCGGGCAGGCCTCGCCGACGTCCGCGAGGGCCACCGCCGGGGCGCGGACAAGATCGACGAGCTCATCGACTGGTGCCTCGCCCTCGGCGTCTCGGAGCTCACGCTCTGGGCGCTCTCGGGCGAGAACCTCGCCCGTCCGAGCCGCGAGCTCAGCGGGCTCCTCGACGTGGTCGCCGAGAAGCTCGACTCCCTGCGCGAGCGAGCCGAGCGTCCGGGCCACTCGATGCGCATCCAGGTCTTCGGGCGCCTCGACGCGCTTCCCGATCGCCTGCGAGAGGCCATCGGACGCGCGGAGGCCGAGACGGCCGGCAACGAGGGCCTCCGGCTGCACATCGCGCTCGGCTACAGCGGGCGCGACGAGCTCGTGGACGCGTGCAGGTCGATGATCTCGACGCTTGCCGCGCGGGGCACGCGTCCCGCCCGAATGGCTGAGGAGGTCACGAGCGACGCTCTCGCCGCTCACCTCTACACGGCGGGCCGCCCGGACCCGGACCTCATCATCCGCACGAGCGGCGAGCTGCGCCTGTCGGGCTTCCTTCCCTGGCAGAGCGCCCACAGCGAGTTCTACTTCACGGACGTGTACTGGCCTGCCTTCCGGGAGCTCGACTTCTTGCGGGCGCTCCGGACGTTCCAGCAGCGCGAGCGGCGCTTCGGCAGGTAGCACCGCCGGCCTGATATGAGACGGGCGTGCGCCCACCGCTCGCGGCCCGCACGCGGCTCCTCTACGCCTCGAGCAGCCTCGGCGGCGAGGCGCTGTCGCAGAGCCGCGGGCTCTGGCTCGTCTACTTCTACGCCCCGCCCGAGGATGCAGGCCGCGCGGAGCTGCTGCCCTTGGGCGTCGTGGGAGGGCTGCTCTTCGCCGGCAGGCTGCTCGAGGCGCTCGACGACGCGATCATCGGCTGGTGGAGCGACCGCACCCGCTCGCGCCTGGGCCGGCGGATTCCCTTCATCCTGCTCGCGACGCCGTTGTGGGCGCTGTTCGCCGTCCTCATCTTCACGCCGCCCGATACGGGCACGGTCGGGACGGCCGCATGGCTCTTCATCACGCTCGAGCTCATGTTCCTCTTCTCCACGCTGTCCGGAGGACCCTACGAGGCGCTCCTCCCCGAGCTCGCGCGCACGAGCGCCGAGCGGGTGCGAGTCGCCGGCACGAAGGTCTACTTCGGCGCCGCCGGCGGGCTCGTCGGTCTCGCCGGCAGCGGGCTGCTCGTGGACGGGCCGGGCTTCGCGACGATGGCGATCGTGATGGCGGCTCTCGCCCTCGGCTTCCGGTATCTCGGGCTGTACGGAACCTGGCGGCAGGCCCGCGCCTCGGCGGAGCCTGCGCGCATCCCGCTGCGCGAGGCGATCCGCGCAACGCTGTCGAACGCCAGCTTCCGCGTGTTCCTCCCCACATTCGTGCTCTTCCAGGTCTCGCTCCAGCTGCTCCTCGGGACGCTGCCGTTCTACGTCAACGCCGTCCTCGGGGTCGAGGAGGAGGGCACCTGGGTCGCGATTCTCACGGCGGTGGCGATCGGCGTCACGCTGCTCGTCGTCCCCGTGTTCGCACGCCTGGCGCGGAGGTCCTCCAAGCGCGCCGCGTATCGTCTCGCGATGGTGCTGGCGGCCTCGTTCTTTCCGCTGCTCGCCTTCGCCGGGTTCGTCCCGGGGCTGCCCCCGGAGCCGCAGATCATCGTCTTCATGGCGCTCGCCGGGCTTCCGCTCGCAGGCGTGTACCTGTTCCCGCAGGCGCTGACCGCCGACATCTGCGACGACGACGCGCTTCGCACCGGCATGCGGCGCGAGGCGACGTACTACGGAGCCCAGAACGTCGTGGAGAAGACGGCGACGTCGGTCGCCCCTCTCCTCCTTGCGGCGCTCCTCCTCCTCGGCGACACGGCCGACGACCCGCTGGGCATCCGGCTCGCGGGCCCCGTCGCCGGTCTCATCGTGCTCGCCGGGTTCGTCGTGTTCCGCCGCTACGAGCTCCCCGACGAGGTCGGGAGGGCGGGGTGAGCGACGCCCTGCTCACCGGCGCTCGAGCCCTGCTTGCGCGCAACACCGAGACGGGGGTGAAGGACGGCCGCCCGTACACGTTCTCCGTCCCCTCCCGAGGGCAGTACCCGTTCCAGTGGTTCTGGGACTCGTGCTTCCACGCGATCGTGTGGTCGCGCATCGATCCGGAGCGGGCGAAAGAGGAGCTGCGCAGCCTGCTGGCCTGGCAGCACGAGGACGGCTTCATCCCGCACGTCGTGTTCTGGGACCGATCGCGAGTGCGGCGCTCGCCGCTGACCTTCCACTTCCTGGAGACGGGCGAGCTCCGGATGCTGCTGCCCTGGGGCCGCAAGCCGGAGGCGACCCGGCACATCCAGCCACCCGTGCTCGCGCAGGCGGTCGAGCGCGTCGTCGAGGCGTCCCGCGACGGCGCCTTCCTCGGCGAGACGCTCCCCGCGCTCGAGCGCTACTACCGCTGGCTCGCTGGGCGGCGCGACCCCGACCGCGACGGGCTCCTCTCGATCATCGCGCAGTTCGAGAGCGGCCTCGACTACAGCCCGGCCTACGATCCCGTGATCGGGGCGGACGGGAGCGAGCCGCGCTCGATCGTCGCCCGCTCGCGCTGGCCGGAGGTGCAGAATGCGCTCCGCTACCGGTTCGATCTCGACCGCATCTTCCGCTCGGCCCGCTACCACCAAGAGGACGTCCTCGTCAACGCGGTCTACGCCTTGGGGCTCGAGGCGCTCGCGCGGCTGGCCGCCCGAGCCGGCCGCCGGGAGCTCCAGGCGTGGGAGCAGGCCCAGGCGGCGCTCGTCGCCGCTGCCCTGCTGTCCCGCTGCTACGACGCCGACGCAGGGCTGTTCTGGAACCTCGGGGGGCCGGAGGAGCGCCCGAGCCGCGTCCGCACCGTGATCTCGCTCATGCCGATCGTCCTCGAGCTCCCGCGGGAGGTCGTGAGCCGTCTCGTCTGCCACCTGACCGACCCCACGGCGTTCTGGGCCCCGTACCCGGTGCCCTCCGTCGACCTGCGCGAGCCGAGCTTCGTCCCCGGGATCCACGTGCGCGGCCGCCGCCTGATCTGGCGCGGGCCGCTCTCGATGAACACGAACTGGTTCCTGGTTCACGGCCTGCGCCGGCACGGCGAGGACGAGCTCGCGGCGGCGATCGCCGCGCGCTCCCGCGAGCTCGTGCGGCGCGGCGGCTTCAACGAGTTCTTCGATCCCCTGACGGGAGCGCCGGTCGGAGCGATCGAGTTCGGCTGGGCGACGCTCGCCTGCGACATGTAGGCGGGAGGTCGGGGGCGAAGCCGATGAGCAGCGCGAGCGGCTCGGCGACGAGCACGCGGTCGGCCTTCTCGTCGCCGGTGAAGTGCAGCCGATCGGCCGTCGCCGCCATGCCGCGGATGGTAGTAGCTTGCACACTGCTGCTGCCCAACACCGCGGAAAGGACGGAACGATGGCGGAGGTCGCGAAACGGCTCGGAGTCGAGGTCTTCACGAGCTCGCCCCGGGCCCTTGCCTCGAACGCCGTGCTCCTCACGGGGGAGCAGGAGGCGCTCCTGATCGACACTGCCTTCACGCTGCCCGACACGGAAGCCATCGTCCAGGCGGTCGAGCGCTCCGGCAAGTCCCTGCGGAGCCTCCTCGTGTCGCACGCGCATCCCGACCACTACTTCGGCATCGACCGGGTGCGCGAGGCGTTTCCTGGTGTCGAGGCCTACGCCCGGCGCTCGGTGATCGAGCAGCTCTCGGAGTTCCGCGCGAAGATCCTCCACTGGCAGGAGCTCTACGCCGGCGAGATCCCGGCGACGCTGCGGCTGCCCGAACCCCTCGAGGGCGGCTCCGTCTCGCTCGAGGACGCTGCAATCGAGCTCATCGACCTGTACATGATCGAGAGCCTGCATGCGACCGCCTTCTACCTTCCGTCGGAGAAGACCCTCGTCGCGGCCGACCTCGTCTTCGCGAACGCCCACCACTACATGTCGGACGTCGGCGACCCCGACACCTGGATCGCCGAGCTCGAGCGGGTTCGTCACGGCTACGACATTGAGCGCGTGATCCCCGGGCACGGTCCGCCCGGCGGGCCCGAGCTCTTCGATCGCAGCATCGCCTATTTGACGGACTGGAAGGAGGTCGCCCGGCCCGGCGCGCGCTTCGTCGACATCGCCAGGGAGATGACGGGGCGCTACCCCGACTACGAGCTGGCGATCGTGCTGTGGCTGACGCGCGGTCCCGGATTCGGCCTCGCGGGGGCGGGCGAGCTGGGCGTGCCGCCGGAGCTGCTCGGCGCTTAGCTTCACCCGTGGATCCCCTCGCCCCGTTCTCCCCCGGAGTCCGCGCCTGGTTCCAGGGGGCGTTCGCAGGTCCCACGCCGCCGCAGGAGAAGGGCTGGCCGGTCATCGCGACCGGCGCCAACACGCTCATCCAGGCCCCGACCGGCTCGGGGAAGACGCTGGCCGCCTTCCTGTGGGCGCTCGACCGTGCCGTCCCGGGTCAGGGGCTCCAGGCGCTCTACGTCAGCCCGCTCAAGGCGCTCAACTACGACATCGAGCGCAACCTGCGCGGGCCGCTGGCCGGCATCGGGCTCGACCTGACGGTCGCCGTGCGGACCGGGGACACCCCTCAGCGCGAGCGGGCGAGCATGCTGAAGCACCCGCCCGAGATCCTGATCACGACCCCGGAGTCGCTCTTCCTCATGCTGACCTCGCGGGCACGAACGATGCTCGAGTCGGTCGGGACGCTGATCCTCGACGAGGTGCACGCGGTCGCCGGAACGAAGCGCGGCGCGCACCTGGCGCTGAGCGTCGAGCGGCTCGAGCACCTCGCCGGCGCTCCGCCGCAGCGCATCGGCCTGTCGGCAACCCAGCGCCCGCTCGAGGAGATCGCGCGTTTCGTCTCGGGCGGCCGGCCGATCGAGGTCGTCGACGCCGGGCAGCGCAAGCAGCTCGACCTCGAGGTCGTCGTCCCCGTCGAGGACATGCGCGAGCCCGCCGCGGCGGCCGAGCCGGAATCCGGCGCGGGCAGCTCGATCTGGCCGTCCGTCTACCCGGCCCTCGTCGAGCTCGTGCAGCGACACCGCTCGACCATCCTGTTCGTGAACAACCGGCGCCTGGCGGAGCGCCTCGCGCAGCGGCTCAACGAGCTCGCCGAGAAGCCGCTCGCCCGCGCCCACCACGGCTCGCTGGCGCGCGAGCAGCGCGTCGAGATCGAGGAGCTGCTGAAGCGAGGCGAGATCCCCTGCCTCGTCGCCACCTCGTCGCTGGAGCTCGGCATCGACATGGGTGCGGTCGATCTCGTCATCCAGGTCGAGTCGCCGAAAGCGGTCGCGCGCGGCCTCCAGCGCATCGGCCGGGCCGGCCATACGCTCGAGGCCGTCTCGACGGGCCGGATCTTCCCGAAGTTCAGGGGCGACCTCCTGGAGTGCGCCGTCGTCGCGCAGCGGATGCGCGCCGGCGAGATCGAGGAGACGCAGATTCCCCGGAACCCGCTCGACGTCCTCGCCCAGCAGGTCGTGGCGGTCTGCGCGGACGAGGAGATCGGCGTCGACGATCTCCACGAGCTCGTGC
>CAZCIJ010000037.1:0-5745 GCA_964498265.1 uncultured Gaiellales bacterium
CGATCATAGCCAGGAGGAGGAGGAGGGTGTTGAAGTCGAAGATCGGGAGCGAGACGCCGCCGTAGTTGCCCATGTAGCCGCCGCCGATCAGGCCGAGCACGGCCGAGGAGATGATGAAGACGGCGAACCGCGCGCGAACGACTCCGATCCCGAGCGCCCGTGCTACGCCTTCGCTCTCGCGAGCCGTGCGCAGCAGGAGCCCGAGCCTCCCGCTGTCGACGAGCCGGTAGACGACGAGGCAGAAGACGATCAGCGCGAGCCCGACGAAGAAGTGGATCGTCCGTCCCGCCTCGGTGAACACCTGGTCCTGCTTGATGAACCTCGTCGCTCCCTGGAGCCCCTGGGCCTTGCCGAACACCTCGTGCTGCCTCACGATCGCGCGCCCGACCTCGGCGAGGCCGATCGTGAAGAGGGCGAAGTAGACCCCTCGCAGCCTGATCGTCGGTGCGGCGATGATCGCCCCCAGAATGGCTCCGAACCCGGCCGCGGCCAGGAGCATCAGGACGACGTTGAGCGACCGGGCGCCCTCGACGTCCGTGCCCGCCTGCGAGCCGCCCGCGATGTAGGCGGCGAAGTAGGCGCAGGCGCCGACGACGGCGACGGTCGCGAAGGAGTAGATGCCGGCCGTCCCGATGACCAGCATCCACATCAGGTTCATCGAGACGTAGAGGGAGAAGATGACCCAGTGCCCCCCGAAGTTGGCGTTGTCGTAGACGACGAAGAAGAGGACGAACGCGAGCGCGAGGCTCCCGCCCCAGAACGCGGCGTCGCCGACGTTCTTGAGCGTGACTTGCCTACGCACGGGTCGCCTCGAGGATGCCGGCGACGCCGCGAGGCCGGATGAGCAGCACGATCGCGATGAGGCCGAACTGCGTGAGGAGGACCCAGCTGGCGTCGAGGTAGTGGAGGGTCACCGCCTCCGTGGCGGCGACGAGCAGCGCGGCAATCACCGTCCCGAGGATGCTGCCGAGACCACCGAGGAGCGCGACGATCAGGCCCTTCAGGAGCGGCAGGTAGCCGATGTTCGGCTCCGGGTAGAACGTCTGGGAGAGCAGCACGGCGGCGAGCCCGGCGAGCACGCCGGACACGGTGAGGATCGCAAGAGCGGCCTGCTTTCGGCCGATGCCGACGAGCGCCGCTCCCACGGGGTTCTGGGTCAGCGCGCGCACGCCGAGGCCGATCCTCGACCTCGTGAGCGCGACGCCCAGGAGGATCAGGATGATGACCGCGCTGATGATCGCGCCGCTCTTGTCGGCGGTGATCGTGGTCCCTCCGACCCTGAAGTTCGTCGTCCCGAAGAGGAAGTCGATCGCTCTGCGCTGCGGGCCGAAGACGAGCAGGTACGTGTTGACGCCGATGATCGCGAGCCCGAGGGACGCGATGATCGAGCGGAAGTCCCAGTTCGGCTTTCCGTCGAGCGGCAGGAAGACGCTCAGAAAGATGATGACCCCGGCCAGTCCCCCGACGACGATGCCGCCGAGGAAGATGACCGAGGCGTGGTCGGAGATGTTCTCCTGCGCCCACCAGGCGCCGTAGCCCGCAGCCGCGAAGGTCACGCCGTGGGCGAGGTTGAGAAAGCCGAGCCCGGCCCACGTGAGCGAGATGCCGATGGCGATCAGCGAGTAGAGGGCGGCGAGATTGATGGTCGTGACGAGATCGGTCACGGCCCCGCCTCCGCTCCACCGTCCGCCGGCTGACGGCCGTTCGTCGGTGCGATTCCCGGTTCGCTGCCGACGATCTGCCCGCCGTGAATTCGGATGATCCGATCGATCCATCCGGTGAGCAGCGCCTGGTTCTGCTCCGCGAGGATGAGAGTCCCACCGTCCAGGTCGAGCTCCCTGAGCGTGGCGAAGAGCCCGGCTCCGATCCCGGGCGCGAGGCCGAGCGACGGCTCGTCGATCAGGTAGACCCTCGCGTCGGCCATCAAGCCCCGCCCGAGCGAGCACATCCGTCGCTCCCCGCCAGAGAGCGTGCCCGCCGGCTGGTCGAGCCGGTCGGCAAGCCGCGGAAAGAGCTGGAGCACGCGCTGGCGCCGCTGCTTCCGCTCGCGCCATCCCGACGCGAACGCGCCCGCGTCGAGATTGTCCGTGACCGAGAGGCCGGGAAAGAGATCGTCGCCCTGCGGAATCATCACGACCCCGGCTCGCGCAAGCCGGTGCGTCGGCATGCCCATGATCGACTTCCCGTCGAGCAGGATCTCGCCGCGCCGCCAGTCGACGAGGCCCATGATCGACCGCAGGAGCGTCGTCTTCCCGTGCCCGTTGAGCCCGACGAGGCCGACGCGCTCCCCGCTCTCAACCTCGAGCTCGATGTCGTGGAGCACGCGCAGCGGACCGTAGCCGGCGGTGAGATCACGGATTGCGACCGCCGGCGTCATGCCGCTGCGGGAGCCTCGAAGTACGCCTGGCGCACGATCGGATCCTCGAAGACGACCTCGGGCGGACCTTCCGCGATCGTCCTTCCCGCGTCCATAACCATCACCGTCTCCGCGACCGCGTGCAGGAGCTCGAGCCGGTGCTCGACGACCGCGACCGCCATCCCGGTCTCCTCCGCGAGGACGCGAATGATCCCGTCCATCTCGTCGATCTCGTCCTGGAGCAGCCCGCTGCAGGGCTCGTCGAGCAGGAGCACCCTCGGCTCTCGCATCAGCAGGCAGGCGAGCAAGAGCTTGCGGCGATCGAGCGTCACGAGCCCACCGCAGCGAAGGTCGTCGGAGATCTCGAAGCGAGCAAGCTCGCGGGCACGCCGTGCGCCCGCCTCGTCAACCTTCGGCGACCAGGCGACCCGGGCCGCTTCCAGCGCCTCCCCGACCGTCAGATCGGTCGGCACGATCGGGGACTGGAACGTCCTCGCCAGGCCGAGCCGGGCGCGCCGGTGCACCGCGAGACGGGTGATGTCCCGCCCCTCGAGCTCGACGCGCCCTCTGTCGGCCCTGTGCTGACCCGAGAGAACGTCGAAGAGCGTCGTCTTGCCGGCTCCGTTGGGCCCCGCGACCCCCAGAACGTGCCCGCCCTCGACCGAGAGCGAGACTCCGTCCACGGCGACGAAGCCGCCATACCGCGCCTTCACGTCCGTGCAGGCGAGCGACAAGCCGCGTGGGTCTCCTTCTCCCTCCTGCGATCAGCCGGCTAGAAGCTCAACCACGGCGGCTGGACGTACTCCGTCTGGACGTACGGCACCGGGTCGATGATCTGGTGCGAGAGGGCCCCGCTGTCGTCGGGCAGGATCTCGAAGAACAGGTGCGGGTTCCCGAGCGACGGGTCCTGGATCTCGGCCGGATAGGAGAGGCAGTAGTTCGCGTCGTCGTGCCCGAACCAGTACCCACCCGAGACGCCGCGCATGATGTTTCTCTTCAGCTCGGCGATGTTGGCATCGAAGTTCCGCGGATCGCCGGTGATGCCCCAGGCGTGGGCGAGCATGTAGACCTCGTCGTAGCCCGTGCCCGCATTCGAGAAGCCGGCAGGCGCGTTCCACATCGCCTGGTAGCGCTCCTGGAAGCCGAGCCCCACCGCGTCGTTCATCGTGCCGAGGACCGTCGCCCAGACGGCGCCGTTCGCGGCGTCGCCGGCGATCTCGAGGAACTCGGGCACGGAGGCGCCGTACTGGAGGTACACCAGCGAGTCCGGAGGATCCGCGACCCACGCCTTCATGAACGCCGCGTGGTCGGCGGGATTCCAATGCGTGTTGAAGGTGACCGTCGCACCCGTCTGCCTGATCTCGTTCAGGAACGGCGTCCAGTCGGTGACCGGCGCCGTCCCGCCCGCGGTGTCGACCGGGGAGACGCCGACGATCTCCCAGCCGGACTCGGGAGCGGCGTCCTGGCACGCCTGCGAGATGACCTGCCCGTAGACGATGTCCCCCTCGATGATGAAGATCGTCTTCTGCGGCGGGTTGAAGCTCCCCACCGCGATCAGCGCCTCGAGGAAGGGTGGGAAGCCCGTGCCGTACGGAACCTCGGTCGGGTCGGCCTGGAAGATGTTCTTGTACCTCTCGGGATCCGACTTCAAGATGTCGACCTGAGCGATCGAGGTCGAGGCGTTGATGAACGGGGCTCCGTAGGCGGCCAGGATGTCGTTCGGCTCCATGACGTTGTGGTAGCCGAGGATGATCGCGTCGGGCTCCTGGCTCGCGAGCTCGTTGAACGCGCTTGAGACGCTCTCCCCGTCGAAGCTGTTCATGTCCACGATCGTGTGCTCGATCGGGCGCCCGGCGACGCCGCCGGCGTCGTTGATCTCTGCGATCGCGAGATTCGACCCACGCTCCATCTGTTCCGCGTCGGTCGGCGCGTTCTCGAACGGGTACGCCGAGCCGATGACGATCGCCTGGCCGGTGGTCGCGGCCGTCTGACCTGCCGCCGTCTGCGGCGCGGTCTCCTGGGCGCCGGTCGCCTCGCCGCCCTCCTCCTCGGCCCCAGCGCACGCGGCGAGCACGCCCGCGAGCCCCAAGCCGATCCCCGCGCCGGCCACGCCGCCGATGAACTTCCTTCGGCTGAGGCGTGTACCTTCGCCTTGCGTCTCTTCAGACATCCTCCCCACTCCTTTCCGCCTAGCGCTTGCCTGCTCCCCTCATTCGGTTGGGACGTGGCGGCCGGCCGACGGTTAGCGGGACCAGCCGAGTGCTCACGACACTAACGCGAATGCCCGGAACCTTCAAGGCTGGGAAACGGGCGCTCGGACGGTCGTCGGGCCGGTATCGGAGGCCCGCGCCGCAGCGGCGTCATGTGAGCCAGCGCTCGAGGTTCGCAGTGACGAACTCGTCGTCGGCAAGCTCCGGATACAGGCGGTAGACGCGATCGATCGCCTCGGCCTGGCCCGGGCTCAGGTCCTCGCGAGGATCGAGGCACCAGCGGCCCTCGAGGAGCCCTTGGCGGCGCAGCACTTCGTGGCACCCGGCGATGACGCCGTGGAAGCCGTTGGCGACGTCGAAGAAGGCGGCGTTGCAGTCGGTCACGGCGCTGTCGAGCGCGAGCAGGTCGGCCGGCACGTCCTGCGCGCCCCGGACGGCACGGCAGCGCTCGAGGATCTCGACCGCGGTGCGCACCCACACGGACCAGTGGCCGAGCAGACCGCCGACGAACCGCAGCTCGCCGCCCTCGATGCGGAAGGGGAGGGTGAGGTCGAGGACGATATGGTCGTCGTTTCCGGTGTAGAGGGAGACGCGCTCCTGCGCTCCGGATTCGGCCAAGCCGTGGACGACGTCGAGCGTCGCGTAGCGGTCGAACGGCGCGACCTTGACGCCGATCACGTTCTCGATCGCCGCGAGCCGCCGCCAGAAGCTGCGTGCCAGCGGGATGCCTCCGACCGCCGGCTGCAGGTAGAAGCCGATCACCGGCATCTCCGCGGCGACCGTGTCGCAGTGGCCGATGAGCGCATCCTCGCTCTCCCCCTTCAAGGCCGCGAGGCTGAGGAGTACAGCGTGGTACCCGAGCGACCGCGCCACCCTCGCTTCCGCGGCGGCCTGCTCAGCGCGGCCGGACGCGCCGGCGACCAGGAAGAGCGAGCGGTCCGTCCAGCCGGCCGCCGTCTCGGCCGCCAGCTCGAGCACCGGTCCGTAGAGGCCGGCCTCGCGGACCGCGAACTGCGTCGTGTGGACGCCGACTGCCAGGCCGCCGGAGCCGGCATCGACGTAGTAGCGGGTCAGGGCGCGCTGGCGGCGCGGGTCGAGGCGTCGACTCGCGTCGAGCGCGAGCGGGTGCGCCGGGATGACGGCCCCGGCGCGGAACACGGCCATGACGTCCTCGGGGAT
>CAZCIJ010000037.1:5755-16295 GCA_964498265.1 uncultured Gaiellales bacterium
GATCTCTCGCCAGTGCACCGGCGGCCACGCTACCCCAGCTCGGGACCGGCAACGGCTCTCACGAGCGCCGGATTGCCGAAGCCCGTGTCGCGGCCGAGCGCCATCCGCGTGAAGCAGCGCTCGGCGCGGAAGCCGCGTCGGGCGAGCAGCCCGGCGACGGCTGCTTGGCGGTCGGGCACGTCGATGAGCACCGGGCCGGAGAGGGCCGCCAGCGCCGCCTCGAGCAGCGCGACGGCGGTTCCGGCCGCACGCGCGACGACCGGTCCGATGTGGGTCGCCGTGCGGCCGGGCCGCGAGAGCAGGAAGCCGTTCGCGCCGGGAGCGCGGCGCGAAACGGCGCCCGGCCTGCCGAGCAGGTCGGCGAGCACAGCCGAGCGGTCAGCGCCGAACGCGGCTCGGTCAAGCCCGGCGACTTCGCCCAGCTCCCCGGCCAGGAGCGGCGCAAGGGTCGCGCGCGCCGGGGAGCCGCCGCCCTCTCCGCGCCAGCGGGTCAGGCTGTCGATCGGGCGGAAACCGATCCGCTCGTAGACTGGCTGCCCCGTCAGGGTCGCGTCGAGGACGGGGATGAGACCCCGCTGACGCAGCTCCGAGATCGTCCGGTCGAGAAGGCGCGTGGCCAGACCCCTGCGCCGGAAGGGGCCGTGCACCAGCACCATGCTGATCCAGCCGAAGTCCGGCGGATAGGGGAGGGCGAGGGCGGTCGCCACCGGGCGGCGATCCGGGCCCAGGACGGCGAAGGCGCGGCCGAGCCGTATCAACAGCGACCAGTCCTCGAACGTCTGGTTCCAGCCGGCCTCCTCGGAGAGCGCCAGCCCGGAGGAGACGTCGCCCTCCCCTATCTCGACGAGCGGAGCGAGGCCGGCGTCAGCCTCAGTAGCTGCCATCCCGCGCCTCGAAGCGGGTCGGCTTGTCGATGCTCGGCATGTCGCGCGCGACCCAGTCCGCGACCCAATCGATCATCGTCGCGAGCGGTACCTTCGGGTAGCCGAAGAGCCCGTGGGCACGGCTCGCGTTGCTCAGCCACGCCGTCGGCGCCTCCTCGCCGACGATCGCCGGCTGCTTCCCGAGGCGCTCACCGAACGCCTCGGCGAGCCAGCGGACCGAGATCGTCTCCGGGCCCGTAACGTTCAGCGGCTCTGTGGGCGTCGTGCAGTGGACGAGGCAGCGCAGCGCCATCGAGCTCGCGTCGCCCTGCCAGATGACGTTGACGTGCCCCATCGTCACGTCGATTGGCTCGCCGGCGCGGACCGCACGGGCGACGTCGTGCAGCACGCCGTAGCGCAGGTCGATCGCGTAGTTCAAGCGGAGGAGGCGACCAGGGGTGCCATGCCTCTCCGAGTGCCAGCGGAGGATCCGCTCGCGGCCGACGCAGCTGGCCGCGTACTCGCCGGGCGGGGTCAGAGGCGCGTCCTCGGTCGCGCCTCCCGAATCGACCGGCACGAACGGATAGACGCATCCGGTCGAGAGCGCGACGATCCTGCTGCCGGCCATGGCCTCAGCGACGAGGCCCGGCAGGAACGCGTTGACCGCCCACGTGTACGAGGGTGTATCTGAGGTCCCGAACTTCTGGCCCGCCATGAGGACGACGTTGGGGACCCGCGGCACGTCCGCGATCTGGTCGCGGTCGAGGAGGTCGGCCCTCACCGTCTCCACGTCGTGGGCGCGCAGCGTCTCCTCCACCGAGGGGTCGCTGAAGCGCGCAACCGCGTACACCGTCCTGTCGGGGGCAGCACGCTTGGCCATGCGGGCGAGCGTCGGGCCCATCTTTCCGCCCGCGCCCAAGACGAGGATGTCGCCCTCGAGGAGGGCGAGATCGGCGACGAGGTCGTCGTCAGGCTGCGACAGCAGCTCCTCGAGGGCCTCGACGCCCGCGATCGACCGCGCCTCGAGAGCGGCGTCCGCGATCGCGGCGTCGTCTGAGCGCGTCGAGCTCACGTCCGTCTGAGGTTACTCGCCTACGGCCCGAGGCGTGTCAAGATTCGCCGGCATGAGCGAAGGGTCCAAGCCGCTCGCGGCGCCGCTCGACCCGGCCGGGCGCGTCGCCGGCCGGAGACGAGAGACGGTTGCGGTGGACCGTGATGCCGTCGAACGCCTGCTCGACGAGCACGCGATCGAGCTCGTCCGCTTGGAGACGCCGGATCTGAACGGCGTATCTCGCGGCAAGACCGTCACGGTCGATCACTTCTGGTCATTCGTCCAGAACGGCCTTTCCCTCGTCAGCGACATCTACTCCTGGGATCACGAATGCTGGGTGGCGAGCGGCACCGGCTTCGCGGAGGACCTGACCTTCGCTGACCTGTCCATGCGGCCGGACCTCCCGACGTTCGCCGTCCTGCCGCACGTCGACGGGCAGGCGCGCGTGATCTGCGACGTGCACTACACCGATGGGCGGCCGGTCGAGGCGAGCCCCCGGCGCGTTCTGCGGCAGCAGGTGGAGGCGGCGGCCGCACAGGGCCTGACCGTCCTCATGCAAGCCGAGTACGAGTTCTACCTCCTCGACGAGCACACGCGGCGGCCGCCGTTCGGCGGCACCCCCATCACGACCACGCTGACGAACCAGCGCCTTCCGCTCCTTCAGCAGCTGGTGCGCGACCTTCGAGTCTTCGGTCTTGCGCCGAGGACCCTCAACCACGAGTGGGGACCGACGCAGTACGAGCTCACCTTCGACGCGGTGGCTGGGCTGGCTGCAGGGGACGACAACTTCACCTACAAGACGTACGCGAAGGAGATCGCCTCGCAGCACGGTCTGCTCCTGAGCTTCATGACCAAGCCGTTCACCGGTCTGAGCGGCTGCAGCAGCCACCTGCACGTGAGCCTGTTCGACGGCGCGCGCAACATCTTCTGGAACGGCGAGGAGGACGATCTCACGCTGGAGTTCCAGTGGGCGATCGGCGGGCTGCTCGCGCACGCCGCGGGACTGACTGCGTTGCTCAGCCCGACCGTCAACTGTCCGAAGCGTCACCGGAAGGGCACGTACGCGCCCGCCAGCGTCACGTGGGGTTACGAGAACCGATCCGTCGCGGTGCGGATCAAGGCCGGCCGCGGCGAGCACACGCACATCGAGAACCGCCTGGGGTCGGGGGCCTCGAACCCATACCTGGCGCTCGCCGGCACGCTGGTCGCAGTTCTCGACGGGATCCGGCGGCAGCTCGAGCCGCCCGAGCCGCTGGCGACCAGCGCGTACCAGCTCGACGGCCTTGAGCTCCTCCCTGCCACGCTCGAAGAGTCGCTCGACGCCTTCGAGCAGGACGACCACCTGAGGGGAGCGTTCCATCCCGAGTTCGTGAAGGCGTTCCTCGCGCTCAAGCGCCACGAGGTGAAGAAGGCGCGCGAGGCTGTCCCGAGTTACGGCACGTGCGCGTGGCACGACGGGGTCACCGACTGGGAACGCGACCAGTTCCTGCTCCTGTCGTGAGCGTGGCGCCGAAGCGCCCCCGGATCGTGATCGCGCCCCACGTCCGGGAGCTGGATACGGCGCTCGGCCGGCTGCGTGCATCGATCGTCTACGACCAGTACCTCGAGAAGATCGCGGCGGCCGGCGGGCAGCCGTTGACCGCATGGCCCGGCACTCCCGACGTCGACGACCTCGTCGCAGGAGCCGCGGGCGTCCTTCTCGTCGGTGGCGGCGACCTCGCGCCCGAGCGCTTCGGCCTCGCCGCCGGAGGTAAGGCCGTCGATCGCGAGCGAGACGAGTTCGAGACGCGTCTCGTCCTCGCGGCGCGGGCACGCGAGCAGCCCCTGCTCGGGGTATGCAGGGGCGCTCAGGTGCTCAACGTGGCTCTCGGCGGCACGCTCCGCCGCGTCGAGGGCCACCGCCAGGAGGGCGACCTGACGCGGCCCTCCCACACCGTCGAGCTCGTCGAGGGCACGCGTATCGCGGCGACGGTCGGCACACCAGAGCTGGCCGTCAACTCCTTCCATGACTGGGCCGCCGATGCACTCGGTCGAGGTCTTCGCGTCGCGTGCACGAGCGCCGGTGTGATCGAGGGGCTCGAGTTCGTAGGCGCCTGGTGGGCGCTGGGCATCCAGTGGCACTTGGAGCTCCTCCACGACCGGGCGTCCGAGCGAGTCTTCGGCGCGCTCATCTCGGCTGCAGCAGCGAGAGCGCCGTGAGCTCCGAGCGCGCCGACGTTCTCATTATCGGAGCGGGCGCCTCGGGCGGTGTCGTCGGCCGGCGCCTCGCCGAGGCGGGCTTCGATGTGGTGTGCCTGGAGCAGGGAGCCTGGCCCGACCGCGACGAGTATCCCGGCCCAAAGCCCGACTGGGAGTTGCAGGCCATGAAGCAGTGGTCGGCCGATCCGAATGTCCGCCAGGGTTCCGCGGACTATCCCGTCAACGCCGAGGAGTCGGAGGTCGTGCCGCTGATGTACAGCGGCGTCGGTGGGTCGATGGTCCTCTACGCCGGCGACTGGCCTCGGTTGCCGCCCTCGGACTTCCGCGTCAGAACGCTCGACGGTGTCGCCGACGACTGGCCTCTGAGCTACGAGGAGCTCGAGCCTTACTACGACCGCATCGCACGCGACGTCGGCGTATCAGGGTTGGCCCGTGACCCTGCCTATCCCGAAGGAGACGATCTTCCCCTCCCGCCCTTGCCGCTCGGCGACGGCGTCATAGACGTCGTTCGGGCGCACGACCGGCTCGAGTGGCACTGGTGGCCAGCGCCGAACGCGATCCTTTCAGCACGCTACCGGGGACGGCAGCCCTGCGCGCAGTGGGGCTCCTGCATGCAGGGCTGCCCCGAGGGCGCGAAGGCGTCCACCGACGTAACCCACTGGCCGCACGCGATCGCTGGCGGCGCCCGCGTCGTCACCGGAGCGCGGGTGACTAGGCTGGTGACGGGAGGCGACCGCCTCGTCGCGGGAGCCGAGTACGTCGATGAGGCCGGCCGGGAGCATCTCGCGCGAGCCGACGTGGTGGTGCTCGCGGCGAATGGGGTCGGGACCGCGCGGCTGTTGCTGCTGTCCGCGAACGGCGCTTTCCCCGACGGGCTCGCGAACTCGAGCGGCCTCGTGGGGCGGCGCCTGATGATGCACCCCTTCGCCATCGTCACCGGCGTCTTCGACCGGTTCCTCGAGACGTGGCGAGGCAACGTCGGCTCGAGGATTCACTGCCTCGAGTTCTACGAGACGGACGAGGATCGAGGCTTCGTGCGCGGCGCGAAGTGGAGCCTGGCGCCGTCGACGGGCGGGCCGGTGAACGCAGCGATGCCGGCGCGGGCCGGTGGCGCCGTCTGGGGCCCGGAGCACCACCGCCACATCAGGGAACGCTTCGGCCACTGCCTCAGCTGGGGGATCTTCGGCGAGGACCTGCCGGACGAGCGCAACCGCGTCGAGCTCGACGCCGAGCTCGCCGACCGTGCCGGCCTGCCGGGGGCGAAGATCGTGTACGCGATCTCGGATAATTCGCGCCGGCTGCTCGACTTCCACGTCGAGCGTGCGACCGAGTCGCTGCTCGAGGCCGGCGCCGTCCGCGTCGAATCCTTGGCGCCGATGCGGAACGCCGGCTGGCACCTCCTCGGAACGGCGCGAATGGGGAACGACCCGGCTTCCTCGGTCGTCGATCCTTGGGGGAAGACCCACGACGTCGACAACCTGTACATCGTCGACGGGAGCGTCTTCGTCACGTCAGGGGGCGTGAACCCGACGAACACCATCTTGTCCCTCGCGCTGCGCTTCGCCGACGGACTGCTCGAGCGGCGCGCGAGCCAGCGGGTGCCCGCATGACGGTGGAGCGCGTCGTGGCCGGGATCGACGCACGCCTGCGCGCGAGGCTTGCCGCCATCGCAGACCAGCTGATCCCGGCGGCCGCGGACATGCCGGCGGCGAGCGCCGTGGACATCGGCGGTCGCCAGCTCGACACCGTCCTCGCCTCACGGCCCGATCTGGTCGGCGGCATCCGCACCGCGCTCGAGACCGCCGGCGACGTGGGCGATGCGATCGGGTGGATCGAGGCCCTCCGCGTTGACGATCCCTCCGCCTACGACGCTCTCGTCACCGCCGTCGTCGGCGGCTACTACCTCCACCCGGAGGTGAGGCGCCTCCTCGGGTATCCGGGGCAGGTCCCACAGCCCGTGGACGTCGACCGTTACCCGGACTACGCGGACGAAGGCCTGCTCGAGCGCGTCTATGCGCGCGGCCCGATCTATCGCCCGACGCCCGGGAGATGACCGGGCGGGACGACGGCTACACCGCCGACAGCCTCCTGGCCACCGCCTGCGCCGCGGCGATGGCGGCATCCTGGTGAGGCTGCAGCTCCTGGCCTCCCATGCCGTCGAGGGACGCGAGGAAGGGATCCTCGATGTCGCTCGAGGCACCGGAGAGCTCCTCGACGATCGCGAGCCCGCAAAAGGGCACGTAGGCGCTCGAGTACCCACCCTCGTGCTCGAGCACGAGACGCCCACCGCAGACGTCGTCGGCGACGTCCATCATGATGCGAGTGAGTTGCCTGTAGCCGCCGCTGTGCATCATCATGCGGGCCAGCGGGTCCAAGGCGTTGGCGTCGAGGCCTGAGGCGATCACGATCAGCTCCGGCTTGAATGCGCGCAGGGCGGGGGCGACGACGCGCTCGAACGTGGCCACGTAGGCACCGACCCCCGAGCCGGGCGGAAGCGGCACGTTGATCGCGCATCCTTCCCCCGGCCCCTCCCCGGTCTCGTCCACCTTCCCGGAGTCGGGCGGGTAGTTGTCGTCCTGATGGATCGAGATCGTGAGCACGCTCGGGTCCGCGTAGAACGCCCTCTGCGTCCCGTTGCCGTGGTGGACGTCCCAGTCGACGACCGCCACGCGCTCGAGTCCCTTCGCCTGGCGCGCGTGCATCACGCCGATGGCCGCGTTCCCGAAGATGCAGAAGCCGCGGCCGAGGTCCGCCTCCGCGTGGTGGCCGGGCGGGCGGGTGAGGGCGTAGATGTTGTCCACCCTGCCGTCGAGCACGGCGTCGATCGCGCTGATGACACCGCCAGCGGCGAGCGCCGCGATCTCGTAGCCTCCCGGGCCAAAGGGCGTGAACTCGCCGGCCGCTCCGCCGTTGTCCGCCGAGAGCGCCTTTATCCGCTCGAGGTACTCGCGGGTATGGAAGCGGAGGATCTCCTCCTCGGTGGCCGGCCGCGGCTTCACATGGACGAGCCGGTCGAGGACACCCGCTACCTCGAGGAGGTTCCGGAGGCGGCGCTTCGTCGCCGGGTTCTCCGCGTGCAGGTCGGGCTCGAGGATCTTCCCATCGGCGGGCAGAAAGCCCGCGGCGTGGCGAGTGTCGTGCCAGAAGTACAGCTCATGACAGAGCCATCCGGTTGCCATCCGACCTCCTATTCCTGCGGGACCTCGATCGCGTAGACGATCGCCTGGTCGGCGACGCGCGCGTACCATCCCTCGAGCATCGCTGCCATCTCGGGCGAGGAATCGACCTCGCCGTCGAAGGCGGCCCGGTCGGCGAACTCCATCTCCTCGATGAAGTCGTACGGCGCCTCGCCCTCCATGGCGTCCACGGTACGCCAGACTCGGTAGCTCGAGATCGAGCGCATCGCGCGCACGGCCGGGACGTTCTCGGCGCGGAACCACTCCTCGTACTGCTCCGGCGTGACGTCCCGCTTGAGTCGGAAGGTGACGAAGCACTTCACAGGCGCTCCTTTCCGGGTCAGAAGCTCGGAGGAGTTATCGCAGAGACGAGGACGGCCCTCTTCTTGCCGAGGTTCGCGACCCGGTGGGGCAGGCCCGAGTTGAACGAGATCGAGTCGCCCGCCTCGAGGACGTACTCGTCGTCGGCGATCCACACGTGCACCTGCCCCTCGAGAATCAGCGCCGCCTCCTCGCCGGCGTGGCCGAACGGGTGGCGCGAGCCGCCCTGGCCGGGCTCGAGCTCGATGCGGATGAACTCGATCTGACGGTTCAGGTCCGGCGTGAGGAGCTCGTACGTCAGCCCGGAGCGCGGCAGGTGCAGCCTCTTGCGCTCACCCTTGCGGACGATCAGGCCGCTCTGGCGCGTCTCGTCGAAGAAGGCGGCGATCGGCGACTCGAGGGCGGCGGCGATCTTGCGCAGGGTGTCGATCGAGGGATTGGCCCGGTCGAGCTCGATCTGGCTGATCAGTCCGCGGGAGACGCCGGCCGCACGCGCGAGCTCGGTCGACGACAGGCCGCGCAGGGTCCGGATCGAGCGGATGCGCTGGCCGAGCGACACCTAGGCTTCGACTGTGGTCCGCACTCGGCGAGAGCCCGCGAGCAGCTCGAGCACGGCGTCGGGCGGTCGCTTCACCTCCGCCGCGAGGAACTCGATCTCGTCGTCGGACGGCGAGAAGACCCCCGCCTCGCTCAGGACACGCGACAGGAACGAGCCCCGGATCGAGTCCAGGTTGTGGTCCGTGACCGAGAGCTCCTCCGGGGAGCGGGGAATGACGATCGACCTCCCCGGCTCGCTCTCGCTCGGATGGCCGCGCCGAACCTCGACGCCCTGCTCCCGGGCGAACGTCAGCTGGGCCGTCGGGTGCTTGCCCGCGCCCGTGTACTCCGTCTCCTGGACGACGACGATGGCGTCGCGAGGAAGCTCCTGGGCAAGCACGAAGGCCGCGGCGAGCGACGTGTTCCCGGCCGGACCCCGCTCCAGCCCCTCGAGCTGGGCGAGCGCTTCGGTCATGTAGAAGACCTCGCCCTGCGTCACGGTCACGTAGCGGTCGAGGTAACGGAGCGGCCGAGCGGCGTTCCGTGGCACCTCGACGCGATCGGGGTTGAGGAGGAACGGGACGCCGAACCCACTGTGGCCCGTCGTGAACGATTTGCGGTTGAAATCGGCGTCGGAGTCCATCCGCAGCCCGCGGAGATCGATGCTGACGCCGACGACGTGCGTTTGCGAGCATCCGGCTTTCGCGAGGCCGCGTGCCGTTCCGGTCACGTTCCCGCCGCCGGCGTGCGTGATCGCCACGGCATCGGGCTCGCGCCCGTAGCGTTCCCTCACCTCGGCCCCGATCTCCCAGCCGAGCGTCTCGATCCCGGCCACCGCCTGCGGCGTATAGAGCGAGGCGCTGAAGTAGCCAGTCTCCTCCAGCAGGAGAAGCATCGCGTAGAAGAGCTCCGGGCCCACGGACAGCTGCCACACCTCGGCCCCGTAGGCCTCGCACGCCCGCCCCTTCTCCAGGATCTCCGGCTGGCCGCGGCCCTCCGAGTCGAACACCTCCTGGAGGACGATGCACCCGAGGCCGCGCATGGCGGCCTGCGACGCCACCGCGGCGCCGTAGTTGCCGGATGTGGCCGCAACGACGCCCGGGAAGCCGCGGCGCTCCGCCTCGTGGACCGCGAGCGCGGCGCGCCGGGCCTTGAAGCTGCCGGACGGGTTCGCCGCCTCGTCCTTGAGCAGGATCAGGGCGCCGCGGCCGGGAGGCGCCAATGCGCGTGCGAGGCGCGTCAGCCGGGGAAGCTCGAGAAGCGGCGTCTCCCCTACCTTGGCCTGCCGCTGCAAACGGCGTGCCTCCTCGAGGCCCGTTCCCGCGCTCGCCATCAGACCCTCGTAGTCGAACGCGAGGCGGCCATGCTCGAAGCGGGCGTAGTCGATTCCGACCGCCCGCTCGACGATGGCGGCTCGCCGGCCTATCACGGCGGCGTAGGAGCGATCAGTCATCTCCGCTGC
Source organism: uncultured Gaiellales bacterium (assembly GCA_964498265.1). GTDB lineage: Bacteria > Actinomycetota > Thermoleophilia > Gaiellales > Gaiellaceae > CAZCIJ01. The sequence continues at coordinate 15,365 of CAZCIJ010000037.1, forward strand.
TCCCGCGCAGGCGGGCACGAAGCTCGCCGCCGATCGAAAGGAGCTCGGGAACGGGCCGGCCGAAGGAGTGCCCGGGCTCGGGCAGGGCCCGCACGAAGACTCCCTCGATCCGGCGTCCGAGAACCGTCGTCACGGCGGCCGTCTCGCCCAGCCGCGCCTCGTCCTCGAGGAAACCCTTGACGCGCGCCTCGAGCGGCACACGCTCGGTGTCCGCTGGCAGCCCCGGCGCGCGCTCGCCCGGCGAGAGCAGGACGAGCCGGATCTCAGCCCAGTCACCACGGCGCCCGACCGTCTCGCGCATCTAGTCGTCGACGGCCTGCGGCGTCATCGCGGAGCGGCGGATGTAGACCATGCGGCAGACGGAGTCGCCAAGCGAGCGGAACTGATCCTGGGTGACGAAGAAGGTGTCCCAGAGGCCGATCGCCTTCATGAGCGCCTGATAGTAGTTGGCCGAGGTCGGGCCGATCGTCTTCTTCATCATCTCGCTCGCCGCCTCCTTGCCGTACATGTCGACCATGTTGTCGAAGTACGGACAGGTCGTGATGATCGTGACGAGCCTGTCCTCGGTCTGCTCGTCCTCCTCGACTTCGCACCCGATCGCCTCCCAGTAGGCGCGGTTGAGACGCGCGAGATCCTCCGTCGTCTTGAACTCCTGCATCCCGATCGTCGCCTTGATGACCTCGAGGAACCCGAGCGCGAACCCCTCCCAGACACGCGAGTACATGATCACGCCCTCCCGCGCCCCGTAGAGGTCCTCCCAGACGCGCCACATCTGATGGTCGTGGCCGGTGAAGCCGCGGTTCCAGAAGACGAGCGCCTCCTCCTGCGCGAGGCCCATGCGAGCTGCGATCTCCCCAGCCTCGACCTCGAGCGAGAGTCCGTACGGCGCGGTCTCGCTCTTCCAGGCGAACACCTTCCGCGACGCGTCGTG
>CAZCIJ010000038.1:0-16213 GCA_964498265.1 uncultured Gaiellales bacterium
CTCGGCAACGCGATCGACGCGGACGAGGCGTTCGAGCACATGGGCGCAGATGTCATGCGCTGGATGTACTGCGCCCAGCCGCCAAACCAGAACCTTCGCTTCGGCTACGGGCCCGCCGAGGAGGTCAAGCGCAAGCTCTTGACGCTCTGGAACTCGGCGTCGTTCCTCATCACCTACGGCCTGATCGAGGATTTCCGGCCGCGGATGGAGGATCTCGAGGAGGCCCCCGCCGGCGCCGAGCTGAGGCCGCTCGACCGCTGGCTCCTCGCCCGCACCCAGGCCTTCCTCGCCGAGGCCGCCGCCTCGTACGACGGCTTCCTGACCGTCGGGGTGACGAGGGCGCTCGAGGCGTTCGTCGACGACGTCTCGAACTGGTACATCCGCCGCTCGCGGCGCCGGTTCTGGGAGGAGGCGGACGAGGCGGCGTTCCGGACGCTCTGGATCGCGCTCGTGCAGGCGCTTCGCGTCGTCGCGCCGATCATGCCCTTCCTCGCGGACCACCTTTGGCGCAACCTCACGGGGCCGGCTCTGAGCGCTCCCGCGAGCGTCTTCCTCGCCGGCTGGCCGCGACCCGAGGACGCGCTCCGCGACGAGGCGCTCCTTGCCGACGTCGAGGAGCTGCGCCGCGTCGTCGAGCTCGGGCGGCGGGCGCGAGACGATGCCGGAATCCGGCTCCGCCAGCCGCTGCGGGAGGCATACGTGCGCGGGGCGCCGAGAGCCCGCGCCTACGCCGACGAGATCAAGGACGAGCTGCGACTCAAGACGCTCGGATTCGACACAGGACCGGTGATGCGCGTCTCGCTGAAGCCGAACCTCCCTGTCCTCGGGCCGAAGCTCGGAGCGAAGCTGCGCGACGTCCAGGCCGCGCTCGCGGCCGGAGAGGTACGCGAGCTCGACGACGGCCGGCTCATCGTCGCCGGCGTCACGCTCGAGCCCGCCGAGGTGCTGCGCGGCGAGCGCGTGGCGCTCGCGGGGTGGGCAGTGGCAGAGGAGGACGGCATCTCCGTCGCGCTCAAGACCGACATCGACCCCGAGCTCGAGCTCGAGGGGAAGGCGCTTGACCTCATCCACACGATCCAGCGCCTTCGCCGCGACGCAGGGCTCGAGATCACCGACCGGATCGTGATCCGCTGGAATGAAGGGGACGGGCTCGAGGAGGTCTTCGCCGCGCACGGGGACCGGATCAAGAGGGAGACGCTCGCCCTCAGCATCGAGCGCCGTCCGGGCGCACCGCTCTCGGTCGCCAAGGCCGGCTGAGCCTCCCAGCCGGGCGTGCAGGTGCTAGCGACAGAGCACTAGGGCGCTCCCACGGCGTCCAGACCGGCGAGCGGCGTCCTGAAGAACACGTCCTCGGTCACGGAGCGGTGCTCGACGATGTCGGACACGCCCAGGTCCCGGAACCACGCGCACACCGACTCGACGAGTCGTTCGGGCGCCGACGCGCCGGACGTGAGCCCCACCGTCTCCACTCCGCGCAGCCAGGCCGGGTCGATGTCGCCTTCGTCGTCGATGAGGTGGGCGGGAACGCCGCCGGCGCGGGCGATCTCGACGAGGCGGTTCGAGTTCGAGCTGTTCCGGGAGCCGATGACGAGCACGAGGTCGACCTCGGGCAGGAGCGCCTTCACGGCCTCCTGGCGGTTCGACGTCGCGTAGCAGATGTCGTCCTTCTTCGGCGTGACGATGTCGGGGAAGCGACTGCGCAGCACGGAGACGATCTCGGCGGTCTCGTCGACGGAGAGCGTCGTCTGCGTGAGGCAGGCGAGAAGGCTCGTCTGCGGAGGTTCGACGCTGGCGGCCTCCTCCGCCGACTGGACGAGCACGATCGAGCCGGGCGCCTCGCCCGTCGTGCCCTCGACCTCCTCGTGTCCCTCGTGTCCGACGAGGATGATGGTGTAGCCGAGGGAGGCGAACAGGCGGGCCTCCGAGTGCACCTTCGTCACGAGGGGGCAGGTGGCGTCGATCGTGCGCAAGCCACGAGCATGGGATCGGCGGTGAACGACTGGAGCGACCCCGTGCGCGGAGAACACGACGAGCTCGCCGGCGGGCACCTCGTCCTCGCTGTCGACGAACACGACGCCACGCTGCTCGAGCTCACGAACGACATGGGCGTTGTGGACGATCTGCTTGCGAACGTAGATCGGCGCCCCGAAGCGCTCGAGCGCGAGCTCGACCGTGTCGATCGCCCGCTCGACCCCGGCGCAGAAGCCGCGGGGAGAGGCGAGGATGACCCGCTTCACCATCGCCGAGACCAAGGGTAGCCAGCCGACGGAGACGGCCGCGCCGGGAAGCGGCGGCCTTCTCGTGACCAGAGTCAGCTGCCCCTTCCGGGGTGTACGTCCGACGTTCCGTTGACAATACTGGCAACGTGAAGACCTGCACCCGTTGCGGCACCACGCAGCCCTTATCGGCGTTCCACCGCAGAGGCCGGGGGCACCAGTCCTGGTGCGCAGCGTGTCGCAAGCCCTAGGAGGTGATCCTCGCTGAGATCGAGAAGTGCGAACTCGTGTGCGCGACCTGCCATGCTGTGAGAGGCTTCAACCGACATCGGGGCGTGGCGCAGCCTGGTAGCGCGCTTGCTTTGGGAGCAAGAAGTCGCCGGTTCGAATCCGGCCGCCCCGACTACTAGCCCCAGACCTCCTGCGCCGTCTCGACGACGAGGCACAGCTTCGCGATCTGGTGGTCACGGGTGAGGTCGTTGCCCTCCTGCGTCGAGGAGAAGCCGCACTGGGGGGACAGGCACAGCTGATCGAGCGGCACGTAGCGGCTGGCGGCCTCGATGCGCCGCTTGAGCTCGTCCTTGGACTCGAGCTCGCCGCGCTTCGTCGTCACGAGCCCGAGCACGACCGCCTTGCCTCTCGGGACGAGGCGCAGGGGCTCGAAACCGCCGCTGCGCGCGTCGTCGTACTCGAGGAAGAGGCCGTCGACGTCGAGCTCCCCGAACGCCGCCTCGGCGACGAAGTCGTAGCTTCCCTGCGCCGCCCATGCCGACCGGTAGTTGCCCCGGCACAGGTGCACGGTGATCGCCATGCCGGCGGGCTTGCCGGCCAGCGCCTCGTTCAGGCGCCTGACGAAGGTGAGATGGAGCTTCTCGCCGTCCTCTCCGAGGCGCGTCATCCGCTCTCGCATGGCCGGGTCGCTCAGCACGGCCAGGCCGACGTCGTCGAGCTGCAGGTACGTGCAACCGAGGTCGTGCAGGCGTCTCACTTCCTCCAGGTAGGCGGCGACGACGTCGCTCCAGAACTCGTCGAGGTCGGCGTAGGCGCCGCGGTCGATCATGCCGCGACCGCCCCGGAGGTAGATCTGGTTGGGCGATGGCAGGGTGATCTTCGGCACCGCGGAGGTCGTCATCGAGGTGAGGCTCGCGAAGTCCTCCCCGAAGATCGTGTGCTCGAGCGCGATCCTGCCCTCGACGCGTATCTCGCCCATCGGCAGAACGATCGTCTCGCCGTCCGCCCTCGTGAACGCGAAGTTCTGCTCGCCTCCGGGAGCGTGACCGATGCCTCCGAGCTGGGAGATGAAATCCATCTGCCACGAGAGGCGGCGGAACTCCCCGTCCGTCGCGGCCCGCAGGCCGAGGCCTTCCTGCATCCTCACGACGTCGCGAATCGCGTCGTCCTCGACGGCCCGCAGCGCGCCTGCTGAGATCTCGCCCGCCCGGAAGCGCTCGCGGGCGCGGAGCAGCGCAGCGGGGCGCAGCAGGCTACCAACGTGATCGGCCCGGAACGGCGGTGGTGCGAGCGGTCATCCGAGTGCCCGACAACGAGCGTCGGCGCGGTGCGCACGGCCAGCGCGTCGAAGTCAACAGCCGGCCAGCGCGTGTGTCAATCTGATCGCGTGAGACGCGCGGCGCTCGCAGTGCTCATCGGCGTGGGGCTCCTTGCCCTGCCGGCGCCGCCCGGCGCCGGAGCCGCGCCACGCTTCAAGGGCAAGATCACGATGCTCTCCCCGGGCGTTCGCGACTGGATGACCGGGCTGTCGTGGCGGCCGGGGTGCCCGGTCGGGCTCGACGACCTGCGCCTGCTCACGGTCTCCCATTGGGGCTTCAACGGTCGCGTCAAGACGGGAAGCCTCGTGGTGCACGAGGACGTCGCGGCCGATGTCTTGAGGGTGATGCGCCGGCTCTACAGGGCGCGCTTCCCGATCCGGCGGATGGTGCTCGTCGACCGCTACCGTGCGAGCGACTTCCGCTCGATCGAGGCGGACAACACCTCGGCGTTCAACTGCCGCTACGTCGACGGAACGACGCGCTGGTCCGAGCATGCCTACGGGCGGGCCATCGACATCAACCCGATCGAGAACCCCTACGTGACGAGCACGGGCAGCGTGGCTCACGACGCGAGCTGGACGTACGTCGACCGCTCACGTCGGCGACGAGGCATGATCACGCCTCGCGGGGTGGTCGTCGGCGCCTTCGCCGACGTGGGCTGGGGGTGGGGCGGCTTCTGGAGCGGGGCCAAGGACTACCAGCACTTCTCGGCGTCGGGCCGCTAAGCTTGCCGGCTCCGTCCACTCAAGGGCGGGAGGCGCGTCGCCCCCCGGCACAGCGCGCCTCCCTGAGCGCCGCCTCGGGAAAGGAGAGTCGAGAATCAGCGCTCTGCCCCTAAAGTAGCTCGCCGAGTGGCGCATGGCGCGCGAGAACCGTAGTCGGGCGCCGGCGGGCGATGGGCGAGCGCCCGAGCGCGAAGAACGAGATCTCGAGCGAGGGGCCGATCAGCAGCGCGAAGGCGACGGTTCCGACGCCGACGTCGCCCCCGAGCGCGAAGCCCGCGCCGAGTGCGCAGACCTCGATGACGGCCCGAGAGACCCCGGAGCGCACGTGAGCGCGCCATGCCACGACGAGCATGAAGGAGTCGCGAGGACCCGCCCCCAAGTCCGCCCCGATGTAGAACCCGGACCCGATGCCGAAGGCGAGGATGCCCGCGAGGACGTACGCGACGCGCTCGCCGAGAGGTCCGTCGCCGACCTCGGGGATCGACGAGGTCGAGAGGAGCAGCTGCACGAACGCTCCGATGAGCGTGGCGTTCGCGATCGTCCCCAGGCCGATCCGAGCCCCAAGCCGCCAGGCCACGCAGACCACGACGAGCCCGACCACGATGTTGGCGGCGCCGAAGGACAGCGGGGTGCTGTCGGCGATGCCCTGATGCAGGACGTCCCACGGGGCGAGGCCGAGCTGGCTCTGCAGGATGAGGACGATCCCCAGCGCGCAGACGAACAGTCCGAGAACGAGGCTCGCAACGCGGGCCGGCAGCCCGCCGCGCACGACCGGAGGGGGCACGTGGCGCACGGTGGCAGAGGATAGAGAGGCCCGCGTCTGGCGCGAGCCGCCCCGGGGAGGCGGCGGAGGGAGCTGCCGCGCGGCAGCCCGACAAGCCGCGGTACCCCGGGCAACCAGGTGCGGCTAGCCGTATTGGCGAGCAATCGGCGGCATGCGACCATGTGCCTGTGACGACGGTGCTCATCGTCGACGACCACCCGAGCTTTCGCGCGACGGCGCGCGTGATGCTCGAGTCCGAGAGATTCGACGTCGTCGGCGAGGTGGCCGACGGGGAGGCTGCAGTCGAGGCTGCGCGGGCGCTTGACCCGGACGTCGTGCTACTGGACGTCCAGCTGCCCGATACCGACGGCTTCTCCCTCGCCGGACGCCTTGCCTGCCACGGCTCCACTCCGACGGTCGTGCTGACCTCAAGCCGCGACGCCGCCGACTACGGGCCGCTGATCTCCCGCTGCGGGGCGTGCGCTTTCATCCCGAAGGCTGAGCTTTCGGGCGAGGCGCTCACCGCGGCGATCCGTTCGTCTCCGTGACCGCGGCTCGGGTCCTCGTCGGCGTATCCGGCTTCGCCGCCGGAATCGCGCTTGTCGCTGTGACGGTCGACTCGCGCCACGCCGACGCTCCGGTCGCGGAGGGGATTCTCGGCCTGCTCATCGTCTGGTCGTTCGTGGCGAGCGGTCTCGTCGCCTGGGCCCGGCGTCCGCGTAGCCGCATCGGGCCGCTCATGCTCGCGGTTGGCCTGAGCTGGTTCCTCGCCTCGCTCCAGGCCGCGAACGACAGCGTTCCGTACACGCTCGGCCTCCTCTGCGGCCTCCTGCCGCTCGGCTTCTTGGTTCAGCTGATCCTCGCCTTCCCCGAGGGGCGGCTCCTCGCGCGCGATCGGCGCGTCGTTGCCGCGGCCGCGTACCTCACCGCGACCGTCGGCGCGCTCGCGAGGGTGCTCTTCCTCGATCCGCAGACGGTGTCCGATTGCCCCGAGTGCCCGACGAACGAGTTGATGATCTTCGACAACGACGGGGTGGCGGAGGCCCTCAACACCGCGATAAACGTCGCCGGTGCGATCATCGCGCTCGCGACGATGGCGCTGCTCGTTCGTCGCTGGAGGAACGCGACGGCGCCGGCGCGGCGGGCGATCGCGCCGGTGCTCTGGGCCGGGGCCCTCGCCGGGCTCGCCGGCACGGCGCTGTTCGCCACCGCCATCACCGGCGGTCAGGCGGCGCTGGTCGCCCGGCTCGTGACCTACGGGGTGCTGAGCCTGATCCCGCTCGCGTTCCTCGTCGGCCTCCTGCGGCTCCGGCTCACGCACCTGCGGATCATCCGCCTCGTCGTCGAGCTGAGTCGGGGGCAGGCTCCCGGCCGGCTTCGCGAGGCTCTCGCGCGGGCGCTGGGCGACCCGGACCTCCAGCTCGGATACTGGCTGCCAGAGTCCCAGACGTTCGTCGACATCGCGGGCCAGCCGCTCGACCTGCCGGCGCCGCGCTCCCGGCGGGCGTCGACCGTCGTCGAGCGCGACGGCCGCCGCGTCGCGGTGCTCGTCCACGACGCATCGCTTGCAGACCAGCGCGAGCTGCTCGACGCCGTCGGAGCGGCTGCCGGTCTCGCGCTCGAGAACGAACGGCTTCAGGCCGAGCTCCGCGCGAAGCTCGACGAGCTCCGGGACAGCGAGGAGAGGCTTCGTGCGCTCATCGAAGCCTCGCCGCTCGCGATCGTCTAGCTCGACCTCGAGGATCGCGTGACGTTCTGGAATCGCTCGGCCGAGCGCCTGTTCGGCTGGTCGACCGCCGAGGTGCTCGGACGCCCGATACCGATCGTCCCACCCGGGCTGGAGGAGGAGCGCGACCGGATCCGGGATCGTGTCTTCCGCGGCGAGGCGGTCGGGGAGATCGAGACCGTGCGGCTGCGCAAGGACGGCTCGCGAATCGACGTCGCGATCTCGACGGCAGGCGTTCGCGACGCATCGGGAAGGGTCGTCGGGATCATGGCCGAGCTCGTCGACGTCACCGAGCGCAGGCAGGCCCAGGAGGAGCTCCGGCAGGAGCGGGACTTCGTCTCCGCGCTCGTCGACACGGCTCCCGTGCTCGTCATCGTCTTCGATCGCGACGGGCGCCTGCGACGCTTCAACCGCGAGTGTGAGCGGCTGACCGGGTACACGGCCGGCGAGGTGCTGGGACGGCCGTTCTCGGAGCTGTTCGTGCCGCCGAAAGAGCGGGCCTCTGTGAGCGACGCCCTCGAGTTCGCGTGGGCTGGCGCCCTCGGGAGCGCGAACGAGAACCACTGGGTCACTCGTGACGGCCAGAACAGGCTGATCTTCTGGTCGAACTCTGCGCTGGTCGACGAACGGGGCCGCGTGGAGTACGTCGTCAGCGCCGGGCTCGACGTCACCGAGCGCAAGCGAGCGGAGGAGGAGCTGCGCGCCTCCCGTGCCCGCATCGTCGAGGCCGGCGACGCCGAGCGGCGCCGGCTCGAGCGGAACCTCCACGACGGTGCGCAGCAACGTCTGATCGCGCTCTCCCTGGCGCTGCGCATGGCGCTCGGCCAGGTTCGCTCGAATCCCGAGGGGGCCGAGCAGCTGATCGCAGGGGCGAGCGAGGAGCTGTCGCAGGCGATCGCGGAGCTGCGCGAGCTCGCGCGGGGGATTCATCCAGCGGTGCTCACCGATCGCGGTCTCGAGGCCGCGCTCGAGGCGCTCGCCGGTCGCGCCTCGATGCCGGTGGACCTCCACGTTGCATTGCCTGAGCCGCTGCCTGCGTCGATCGAGGCCGCTGCCTACTACGTCGTCTCCGAGGCGCTCGCGAACGTCGCGAAGTACGCGAACGCCAGCGCCGTGACGGTCAGCGTGGGGCGCGAGAACGGATTCGCCCTCGTCGTGGTCGCCGACGATGGCGTCGGCGGCGCCGATCCGGCCCTCGGATCGGGGCTGCGCGGGCTCGCCGACCGAGTCGAGTCCCTCGACGGCCGCTTGGACGTCGAGAGCGTGGTGGGCAGGGGCACTCGCGTCCGCGCCGAGATTCCCCTTCCCTCGCTGTCCGAGGCCCGGGGCGCGGGGCGCGAAGAATCCGGTTCCGCCTCCGGCTGACACCGGCCGGGCCCGCTTCGGGGCTGCGCGCGCCCGGCACGGGTAGGCTGAGCGCCATGCGGGTCGTGATCGCCGATGACTCGGTGCTGCTTCGTGAGGGCATCGCACGCCTGCTCGAGGACGCCGGCTTCGCCATCGTCGGCCAGGCCGAGAACGCCGAGCAGCTGCTGCTCAAGGTGCGCTCCTACGGTCCGGAGGTGGCGATCGTCGACATTCGCATGCCTCCCACGCACACGGACGAGGGGCTGCGCGCCGCCAAGCAGATCCGGGCGGCGCACCCGGAGACGGGCGTCCTCGTTCTCTCGCAGTACGTCGAGCCGGCGTACGCGATGGAGCTGCTCCAGGAGAGCGCGGAGGGGCTCGGCTACCTGCTGAAGGACAGGGTCGCGGACGTTGCCGAGTTCGCGGCCGCGGTCCGCCGGGTGGGCGAAGGGGGCTCCGCCCTCGACCCGACGATCGTCTCGCACCTCGTCGGGCGCAGCCGGCGCGACGATCCGCTCGCCGCGCTCACGCCGCGCGAGCGGGAAGTGCTCGAGCTGATGGCGGAGGGCCGCTCGAACCAGGGCATCGCCGAGCGTCTCGTCATCACCGAGCGCGCGGTCGAGAAGCACGTCACGAGCATCTTCGGGAAGCTTCGGCTGCCCGCGGCGCCCGCAGACCACCGGCGGGTGCTCGCCGTGCTCGCATTCCTCCGTTCGTAGCGCCGAACGTCCGCGGTGCGGCAATCCGCACCGCAAGAAGCCTGCTAGCGCGATTCTCCCGGGAACGTTCGCCTGCGATCCTGCTTCTAGGCAAACGGGTAGGAGAGAGGAGGCGTACAGATGACCGCGATCACCGCAAAGCTCCAGATCGATGCGATCGAGGAGCTGATCGAGCGCCGGCGTGTTGCGCGGTTGATCGTCACGGGCTCCGCCGCCTTCACTGCCCTGATCGTGACAGTCGGCGGCATCCTCGCAGCCGTCGCCTGACAGCAACCTGTAGGGGTCGAGCATGCTCGACCCCTACAGATCCTGGCCCTTCGAGCTCCTTAACGCCAGCTCAACGAGGCTTCACCCGCCCCCAACGGCCCGAAACGAGTCGACAACACGGCTCGGGTACAACTAGAGACGTCGCATATCTCCCCCCTTCCCGCGCAGAGGCCGGACGACCGTCCGGCCTCTGTGTCTTTCGGGCCGTCGGCCGTGGGCAGGGGCCGGATCGCGGCTTATCCGAGCTGGCGGTCGAGGTTGAAGGCGGCGCTGATGAGCGCGAGGTGCGTGAACGCCTGCGGGAAGTTTCCCAGCTGCTCGCCCGTCGACCCGATCTCCTCCGAGTAGAGGCCGAGGTGGTTCGCGTAGGTCAGCATCTTCTCGAACGCGAGCCGGGCCTCGTCGAGCCGGCCCGCTCGGGCGAGCGCTTCGACGTACCAGAAGGAGCAGATCGAGAACGTCCCCTCCTCCCCCTGGAGGCCGTCCGGAGAGGCGCCGGTGTTGTAGCGGTAGACGAGCGAGTCGGAGACGAGCTCGTTGCGAATCGCGTCGAGCGTCGAGAGCCAACGAGGGTCTGTCGGCGCGATGAACTTCACGAGCGGCATGATGAGCACCGCGGCGTCGAGGTAGTCCGTGTCCTCGTGCTGGACGAACGCGCGCCGCTCGTCCTTCCAGCAGTAGTTCATGATCCGGCGGTAGATCTCGTCGCGCGACTCGAGCCAGCTGGGGAGGTCCGCGGGCAGCCCGCGGTAGCGCGCGATGCGGATCGCGCGCTCGACCGCGACCCAGCACATGAGTCGCGAGTACGTGAACTTCTGCTGACCGCCGCGCACCTCCCAGATTCCCTCGTCGGCCTGATCCCAGTTGTCGCAGACCCAGTGCACGATTCGCTGCAGGTCGTCCCACGCGTCCGCGTAGATGGGCGTCCCGTACTTGTTGTAGAGGTAGACCGAGTCGATGAGCTCGCCGTAGATGTCGAGCTGGAGCTGGTCGGCCGCGCCGTTGCCGATCCTGACGGGGCGCGAGCCGCGGTAGCCCTCGAGGTGGTCGAGCACGGTCTCCTTGAGGTGGGAGCGCCCGTCGATGCCGTACATGATCTGCAGCGGCCCCATGCGCCGCTGCTGCCCTTCGCGGAAGCGGTCTGTGATCCAGCCCATGAAGGCCTGCGCCTCGTCCGTGAACCCGAGCCGGAGCAGGGCGTAGAGGGAGAAGGCCGCGTCGCGAATCCACGTGTAGCGGTAGTCCCAGTTGCGCCCGCCTCCGAGCTGCTCGGGGAGGCTCGTCGTCGGGGCGGCCACGATGGCGCCGCTCGGCCGGTAGGTCAACAGCTTCAGGGTCAGCGCGGAGCGGTTCACCATCTCGCGCCAGCGGCCGACGTACCGGGATCGGCCGAGCCACCGCCGCCAGAACTCGACGGTCTGCTCGAACAACTGGCGGGTGACGTCCTCGGAGTGCTTCCGGGGGACACCTTCGGGCCCGACGCGCTCCAGAACGATCGTGGCGCTCTCGCCGGGATGCAGGACGAAGTCGCTGCGGACGCCCTGCTCGGTCAGCTCGATCGGTGTCGGGGCCTCGAGCGCGAGCGACAGATGCGGAGTGCGGAAGATGATGCCGTCCTCGTGCCGTGTCGTCTCGTGCTCGATGCGCGCGTAGTCGAAGCGCGGCTCGCACTCCATGCGGAAGGGCATCTGGCCGCGCACGGAGATGACGCGGCGGATGAGGCGATGCCGGTGCTGCTCGGCGCCCGAGGTCACCGGCATGAAGTCGAGCACCTCGCTGACGCCGTCCTGGCTGAAGAAGCGCGTGATGAGGACGTTCGTGTCGGGGAAGTAGAGCTGCTTGGAGGTCACGTCGCCGTCGAGCGGGGCCACCCTGAAGTACCCCCCCTTGTCCTTGTCGACGATCGCGCCGAAAACGCTGGGAGAGTCGAAGTGGGGTGTGCAGTACCAGTCGATCGTGCCCTCGGTGCCGACGAGCGCGACCGTGTGCAGGTCGCCGATCATTCCGTGCTCGGCGATGGGCAGGTAGCGGTTCATGCTGTCGTCAGTCGTGGATTCGGCTCGGCGCGTTACGTCTGCGCTTGCCGGCGACTCTAATACGGGTCACATGACAAGGAGACGGTGATGGCGAAGAGCGAGGGACGGCGGGGCGGCATCGACCTCGGGGGCACCAAGATCCAGGCGGTGGTCACCGACGAGCGCAACGCGGTGGTCGGGCAGGCACGGCGTCCGACCCCGACGACCGGCGGGCCGGACGATGTCGTGCGTGCGATGGCGACCGCTCTGAAGGAAGCGGCGGCCGAGGCCGGCTGTGAGTCCTCGGCGCTCACGGGTGTGGGCGTCGGCGCTCCCGGAGCGACGGATCCCGTGGCGGGGACCCTCGCTCACGCAGGAAACCTGCCGGGATGGGACAAGCCCTACCCGCTGGCCGCGCGGCTCGCGGAGCATGCCGGCGCTCAGGTCTTCCTCGGGAACGACGTCGGGGTCGCGGTCGACGCAGAGTTCCGCCTCGGGGCGGGAAAGGCGTACGACTCGCTCCTCGGGGTCTGGTGGGGCACAGGGGTGGGCGGCGGCGTGATCCTGAACGGCGAGCGCTGGCTCGGGCGAGGCGCTGCCGGGGAGTTCGGCCACACGGTCGTGAGGCTCGGAGGCCGCCGCGAGGCGAACGAGCTCGGCCTGCGCGGAACCGTGGAAGCCTACGCCGGCCGAGCCGCGATGGAGGCTCGCGCGCGACGCGCCGTCAAGCGAGGAGCGAAGACGACGCTGTTCGAGATCATGGAGAAGAAGGGACGCACGCGCCTCTCGAGCGGCGTCTGGGCGAAAGCGCTCGAGAAGAAGGATCCGCTCGCGGTGAAGCTCATCGACCGTGCCGTCGAGGTGCTCGGGGCCGGCATCGCATCGGTCGTGAACCTGCTCGACATCGAGGCGGTCGTCATCGGCGGCGGCCTCGGGACGCGCCTCGGCGCGCCCTACAGCGACCGGGTCGCGATGGCCGTGCGTCCGCACCTGCTGGTGAAGGAGCGACCGCCCGCGGTGCACACGGCCGCTCTCGGCGACCTCGGCGGCGCGATCGGAGCCTCGTTGCTCGCGGAGACGTCGGAGGCGAGCGCGCAAGTTTCCTCGATGCGCGCGCTCTAGACAAGTAGGACTCTCCCCTCCCGAAGGCGCCCCGGCGGAGGGCGCGGAATGCTCCCTCCGCCGGGGCCGAGGCAAGGGCCGGAGTAGTCTTCGTGCGTGCCGCCGAGCGACCTCCCCTTCCCGCCGATGGAGGCCCAGCTCGTGCGCGAGCTCCCGTCCGGCGGCGGATGGCAGTACGAGCCCAAGTGGGACGGCTTTCGCGGTGTCCTCGAGAACCTCGACGGCGAGCTGCGCCTCTGGAGCCGGAACGAGCGTCCGCTCCTGCGCTACTTCCCCGAGCTGCGTCCGCTCGGCGAGCGACTGCCGGGGCGCTCGGCGCTCGACGGCGAGATCGTCGTCGAGCGCGAGGGGGCGCTCGACTTCGACGCGCTCCAGATGCGCCTTCATCCGGCCGAGAGCCGCATCCGGAGGCTGAGCGGCGAGATCCCCGCGAGGTACGTCGCCTTCGACGTGCTCGTCCTCGAGGGGGAGCCGGTTCACCGGCTCCCCCTCGAGGAGAGGAGGAGACGCCTGAGCGCCCTTCCGTTCGCGATCTCGCCCGCGACGCTCGACACGAGGGAGGCCCGTGCGTGGCTCGAGTCCCTCGACGCGGCCGGCTTCGACGGCGTGATCGCGAAGCGGCTCGGGCTCTCGTACCAGCCGGGCTCGCGCGATGCCGTGGTCAAGGTCAAGGGGCTGAAGACGGCCGACTGCGTGGTCGTCGGCCTTCGATGGTCCGAGGGGCGCGAGCGCATCGCGACGCTGCTCCTCGGCCTCTACGACGAGGACGGGGAGCTTCGCTACGTCGGCTCGGCCGCTGCCGCCCCGAAGCACCAGGACGAGATCTCCCGGACGTTGCTCCCGCTGCTCCGCGACGCGCCGGAGCGGCGCTTCTCGGAGCCCAACCGCTGGGGGAAGGGAGAGCTCGAGGAGGCGGCCGTCCGACCCGAGATCGTCGTGGAGGCCCGGTACGACAAGTGGCAGGGCAAGCGGTTTCGCCACGGCATGCGCCTCCTGCGCATGCGTCCGGACAAGGATCCGGAGCAGTGCACGGTCGACCAGGTGCGACCGCGCCCGAGTGCCGGCGACCCCACCGTGTCGAGCTTGCTCTCTACGTAGAGGGGCGCCTGCGCGCTCGAGACGGCTGCACCCGGGGCGGCTCGCCCTCGTCCTTGGGGAAGTGGGGCGGAAGCGGAGCCTCGCCGACACCCGCCTTCTCGTCCCGCTCGACCCACTCGAGGAGGACGTCGACGTCGCAGACCGCCTCGTCCATCTCCGCGTGCAGGTCGCCGAGACTCGCGAAGCGGGGCGGCATCGTCGCCATGGTGAAGTCCTCGATCTCGACGTCGGGGAGCTCGTCCCACGTGACCGGCGCCGAGACCGTCGCGTCCGGGCGCGCCCGCACCGAGTAGGCGGACGCGATCGTACGGTCGCGCGCGTTCTGGTTGTAGTCGATGAAGACCCGCTCGCCGCGCTCCTCCTTCCACCAGGCGGTCGTCACGAGGGACGGCGCCCTGCGCTCGACCTCGCGGGCGAAGGCGAGCGCGGCGCGGCGCACGTCGCGGAATCCGAGCCGCGGCTCGATCCGGCAGGCGATGTGGATCCCGCGGTTGCCGGACGTCTTGGGCCAGCCCGTGTAGCCGATCTCGGCGAGCGTCTCCCGGACGAGCGCGGCCACGCGCTTCGCGTCGGCGAACGACGTCCCGGGCTGCGGATCGACGTCGATGCGCAGCTCGTCGGGGCGCTCGGTGTCTCGCCGCCGAGACGGCCACGGATGGAAGTCGATCGTCCCGAGGTTGGCCGCCCAGGCGACCTGCGCCACCTCGGTGACGCAGAGCTCGTCGGCATGCCTTCCGGACGGAAAGCGCACCCGGGCGGTCTCGATCCAGTCGGGGCGGTGCGCCGGGACGCGCTTCTGGTAGATCGCCTCCCCCTCGGCGCCGTCCGGATGACGCTTGAGCTGGGTGGGGCGCTCGTAGAGCGCGTTGACGATGCCTGGGCCGATCGAGACGTAGTACAGGACCAGGTCGAGCTTCGTCTCTCCGCGTGTCGAGAAGAACACCTTGTCCGGGTTCGTGACCCTCACGACGCGCGATCCGACCTCGAGCTCGACGTACGGCGAGGCAGGCATGGGGGCAAGGTAACGAACTGACTAGCGCGATCGTGGGATCCGAACTCCCCCACCCGGTGGCGGCAGCTCACCCTCCCGGCGGGTCGACTCCGTCCGCGACCGGGTGTACGCTCGGCATGATGGCGGGAGGACGGCGAGGACGCGCGCGAGGCGACTCCCTCTTGCTTGCGCATCTGGCTGCGTTCGACCGCATGGCCGCCGGACGCGGAGCGAGCGCGCGTCGACGGCTCGAGGAGCGCCTCGGGGCCGACACCGCCAGAGAGCTGCTCCGCTCGCTGACGGCGTCCGCGCCGGCGGGCGCGCAGCGCTGAGACCGGGACGCGCGCCGGTCAGCTAACGTGTCGAGCGCGCGGGCGTAGCTCAGTTGGCTAGAGCGTCAGCCTTCCAAGCTGAGGGTCGCGGGTTCGAGTCCCGTCGCCCGCTCCACAC
Organism: uncultured Gaiellales bacterium; assembly: GCA_964498265.1. Lineage (GTDB taxonomy): Bacteria > Actinomycetota > Thermoleophilia > Gaiellales > Gaiellaceae > CAZCIJ01. The sequence continues at coordinate 14,990 of CAZCIJ010000038.1, forward strand.
GAAGCCCCCGCAAACGCGGGGGTTTCGCTGTCACTCCCCGCGCTGCGCCTGATCGGCCGTGGTCCGCTGCTGGTCCAAACGCTTGGCGTACGTGTCGAGGCGCTGCCTCGCGTGCGCCTCCGAGCCGGCCGCCAGGTGGCCGTAGTGGCGCTCGATCATCTCCACGCTCGTGCCCATGTAGCGGGCGAGCTCGAATGTGCCCAGGCCGGCGGCGAGCCCATGCGTCGCGAACGTGTGCCGCAGCGCGTACGGGCCGCGCGTTGCGAGGCCGGCCGACTCGAGTGCCGGGTACCAATCGCGCGCCCGCCAGTTGTGCAAGTCGAGATGGCGCCCTCCGGCGCCGGGAACAGGAGCCGCGTGTCGATCCGAGCCGGCAGCCGGTCGAGCGCGGCGATCGCCCGGGCCGACAGCGGCACGCGCCGGCGCCGAGCAGCCGTCTTCCCGTACCCCTTGAGCTGGCCGCCCGTGAACGACCGCTCGACGAGCACCACGCCCTCGGCGCGCTGGACGTCGCGGCGCTCGAGCGCGATCCACTCCGACGGCATCAGGCCGGTCTCGGCGGCGAAGACGACGAGCGGCCCGTACCCGGGCCCGTCCTAGTCCGCGAGCTCGGCGTCGAGCTTGTCGACTTCGTCGAGCGTGAACGGCTGGAGCTCCTCCGGCCGCGGCTGCGGGTTCGGCCCCGACTTCGTCACCGGGTTCACGCGGCGCAACTCGTATGAGACCGCCGCGGTGAGCACCTGCCGGAGTGCGGAGACGATGCCGTATGAGGACCGGCGCGGCAGCTTCTCTCTCCACTCGGCGATCGCGAGCGGCATACGCTCGAGCTCGGCGAGCGGCACGTCGCCGAACACCGGGAAGGCGTACTTCTCGAGCCGCCACCGCAGCGTGGCGTTCGTGTTGGGCTCGTGCGTGGCCGCGTGGATTCGCAGGTAGCGCTCTGAGAACGCACGGAGGCTCATCCGCCGATCAGTGAAGCTCAGGCCGCCGGTAAACCGCGGCCGCACATGCTCGGCGAACCAGTCGCGCGCCTCCGTCTTCGTCTGGAACAGCGGCCGCGGCGCGTGTCGGCGCTTGCTGCCGTCCGGCTCCATCCACCGGATCCCGTAGCCGCCCCGAACGGCGTAGACCGTCCCGCGCTGCCTCGTGCCCATGGTCACCCCTCCTGGTCGTCGACGGCTCGCAGGCCGACGATCGTAGAGCCGTCCCGCTTCGAGTGCCGCC
>CAZCIJ010000039.1:0-11081 GCA_964498265.1 uncultured Gaiellales bacterium
CGAGGCGGATGCCATCCTCCAGGAGGAAGTTCGCCGCGCCGGCCTCTCTCGCGAGCTCTGGCAGAGCTTCGCAGTGCTGCCGGCGATCCGCTCCGTCGGCGTGCAAGGCGACGAGCGCACCTACGCCTACCCGATCGTGATCCGTGCCGTGACCTCGGACGACGCGATGACGGCCGACTGGGCCCGTCTCCCCTACGACCTCCTCGAGACGCTGTCCTCGCGCATCATCAACGAGATTCCCGCGGTGAACCGCGTCTGCCTCGACATCTCGTCGAAGCCTCCCGCGACGATCGAGTGGGAGTGATTCGACCGCCTTCGGCGGTCGAATCACGATGGAGGGGCCGGACATGTCCGGCCCGCGAAGCTCGCTAACCGCTCGCCGTCGTAGGGGCGGGTCATGACCGCTCCTACGCCTTCGGTAGGGTGAGAACATGCGGCAGCCGACTCTCAGCACCGAGCGAGGTCTCGAGTTCCGCCGCATCGGTCGCCTGCCGCCGTACGTCTTCGCCGTCATCGACCAGCTCAAGCTCGAGCTGCGGCGCGCCGGCGAGGACGTCATCGACCTCGGGTTCGGGAACCCTGACATCCCCTCGCCGCCGGAGGCGGTGGACAAGCTGTGCGAGGCGGCGCGGAAGCCCCGGAACCACCGCTACTCCTCGAGCCGCGGTATCCCGCGACTGCGGCAGGCGATCTGCGAGCTGTACGAACGCCGCTTCGGCGTCTTGCTCGATCCCGATACGCAGGCCATCACGACGATCGGAGCCAAGGAGGGGCTCTGCCACCTCATGTGGGTGCTGCTCCAGCCCGGGGACTCGGCGGCCGTGCCGAGCCCGAGCTACCCGATCCACATCTACGCTCCCGTCCTTGCCGGCGCCGAGGTCGAGCGCGTGCCCATGGGCCGGGACGAGGACCTCTTCGGCAATCTCGTGGAGACGTTCGAGCGCTCGTGGCCCCGGCCGCGCGTCGTCATCCTCTCGTTCCCGCACAATCCGACGACTGCGACCGTCGATCTCGACTTCATGCAGCGCGCCGTCGACTTCGCGCGCGAGAACGAGGTGCTGCTCGTGCACGACTTCGCGTACGCGGATCTGGGCTTCGACGGCTACAGCCCGCCGTCGATCCTCCAGGTGGAGGGGGCCGACGAGGTCGCCGTGGAGCTGTACACGCTGACGAAGTCGTTCTCGATGGCGGGCTGGCGCGTCGGCTTTCTCCTCGGGAACGCCTCGGTCGTCCAGGCGCTGGCGCGTCTCAAGTCCTACCTCGACTACGGGACGTTCACGCCGATCCAGGTCGCGGCCATCATCGCCATGACCGATACCCCCGACTATCCCGAGGTCGTCCGGGACATCTATCGCTCGCGTCGCGACGCCCTCTGCGACGGCCTCGGCCGCACCGACTGGCGGTTCCCCAAGCCGCGAGCGACGATGTTCGTGTGGGCGCCGATCCCGCAGCCCTACGCGGCCATGGGCTCGCTGGACTTCTCGACGATGCTCACCCGGGAGGCGAAGGTCGCCGTCAGCCCCGGGGTCGGCTTCGGCCCCGGCGGTGAAGGCCACGTCAGGTTCGCTCTCGTCGAGAACGAGCACCGAATCGGCCAGGCTGTGCGCAGCATCCGCCGGGTCCTGGAGCTCGGCCCCTCGTAGCGGAGCGGTCGTCGCTCGCTCTGCGGCGCGGCGGCCGCCACGGTCTCACGCAGGTCGACCGGCGCCGTGCGATGCCGCGAGCTGCCGGTAGCGGCCAAACCACGGCGCGACGAGCGCGGCGAAGAGGAGCGCGAAGCCGGCCGCGACGAGGAACGGGAAGCGGGTGTCGTCCTCGAAGAGCGGCACGTACAAGATGGGGGCGAGCCCGAGTCCGACGAACTTGAACGCGCTGTAGGCGCTGACGGTGCCCGTCCGGTTCTCAGGGAAGGACTCGACCGCGATCGTGTTCGCGCCGGCCCACGCGAAGGCCGACGCGCAGCCGACGCCGAAGAAGAGAAGGGCCATGCTCCACACGGTCGGCGCGAAGGCGAGGCCGAGCACCCCGCCCGCGCACCCCAGCCCGCCTGCCGTCGCCGCGAGAGGCCTTCCCAGACGATCGGCGGCCACGCCGCCGAGCCGTCCAAGCACGATCCCTCCCAACCCGTAGCAGGCGACCACGAGCCCGCTCCCGGCAGTGCTCAGTCCGAACTCCTGCTCCATGACGAGGGCGACGAGAAAGGTGATGCCCGTGAACCCGAGGTAGCCGGCGAAGCCCGTGGCGGCGATGAGGCTCGCCCAACGGTTCACGAGCGAGCGCAGGGTGGCTCGAGCCCGGTCGGCCTCCGCCCGCCGGCCCACGCGCACGGGCGGAATCGCAAGCGCGAACGAGACCGCCGCGGTGAGCGTGAACGAGAGACGCCACGTGATCTCGCCGAGGGCGCCGCCCAGTGGCGCGGCCAGCGCCAGACCCGCAACCTGGACCGCGGCGAACGTGCCGACGCTGCGCCCGAGGACGGCGGCCGGCACCCCCTCCGACAGGGCGGCGAGCAGGATCGGGCTGAGGAACGCGTTCGCCGCTCCCATGATCGTCCGCCCGGCCATGAACGTCCCGATGCCCGGCGCCAGCGCGCAGAGCAGCGCGGCACCGCCGTAGGCGACGTACCCCGCGCGGACGACTCGTCCTCCGCCCAGACGCTCGGCGATCGTCCCCGACACGAGCTGAAGCGCCGCGAACGGCACCATGTAGGCGGTGATGGCGGCCGCGACCAGGCCCACCGTCGTCCCGAGGTCCGCCGCGACGGCCGGAATCAGGGGGACGAGCATCGACCCGCCGAAGGGGCCGAGGAAGCCGCCCGCGTAGAGGGGAAGGGTCGCTCGGCGCATGCCGCAGCGCTTCTACGGGCCTGTCCGGACGGCGACGGCGGCGGATGACCCGCGGCACGTGCCGCGAAGCAACGACGGAGGGAGCGGCCTGCGCTGGCGCGTCCGCCCGCGCTGGCGTGTCCACCTACCGAGGGCGGGAACCGCTCGCACCACGGCCCCATACCCTACGCAGTCGTGGAGGCGGATGCCTTCGTCGACTGGGTCGCCGCGACGCGCTTCGGAGCCGCCTGCAACGTCTACAGCACGCCTCTCGAGGACGAGGAGCAGGACGCCGCGGGCGGCGGGCCCGGCATCAGGCGAGAGCGCCTGCGCCGATACCTCGAGGAGCGGGCAGGCGCGCACGTGCTCCTCGTCGGCGAAGCCTACGGCTACCGAGGCGCTCGCGTCTCGGGCATCCCGTTCACCTCCGAGCGCCAGCTCACCGGCGCGGGCCCGGCGGAGTCGACGGCGACCATCGTCCATCGCGTCCTCCGCGAGCTGGGGTTGGAGGAGGACACGCTGCTCTGGAACACGGTGCCTGCGCACCCGCATCTCCCTGGCCGGCCCGACACGAACCGGCGGCCGACCCGCGCCGAGATCGAGGCTGGGCACCCCTTCCTGGCGTCGCTCGCCGCCGGCCGCAGGGTCGTCCCCGTGGGCCGGGTCGCCGGCGAGGTCCTCGGCCTCGCATCGATTCGCCATCCTTCGTTCGGCGGAGCGTCCGCCTTCCGCGACGGCCTCGTCCGTCTTCTCGGCCGGTCATGGGTCGAGCCGGTCGTCCTCTGCCGCATCCCGGCGAAGGCCCGCGCTGGACGCGCGTAGGACGCGCTCGACATCGTCAGCGTCGGGCGCGCCGTGCGGGGCGCGCGTCCCGGCCGCGACGCAGGGGCCGGGAAGGCCCTCGCTCCTCGTGCTAGACTTGCCCTTCGGCGGACGGGGTGTCCGCCGCTTTTCTGTGTCGAGATGAGGACCTGGAACGCGAAACCGGCCGAGATCGAGCGGCAGTGGTACGTCGTGGACGCCGACGGGCAGACCCTCGGCCGGCTCGCCACGCGCATCGCCGACACCCTGCGCGGGAAGCGCAAGCCGGGCTACACGCCCCACGTGGACGTGGGCGACTTCGTCGTCGTCGTGAACGCGGAGAGGGTCGCCGTCACGGGTAAGAAGCGCGAGCAGAAGCGCTACTTCCGCCATTCGGGGTATCCCGGCGGCTTGCGGTCGCGGACGCTCGAGCAGCAGCTCGAGCACCGTCCGATCGATGTCCTGTACCGCGCGGTGAGAGGGATGCTTCCCCGGAACCGGCTCGGGCGCGCGCAGCTGCGAAAGCTGAAGGTGTACGCGGGCCCGGAGCACCCGCACGAGGCGCAGCAGCCGCGTCCGCTGCCATGAGCGAGATCGCCCAGTATCGTGGCACCGGCAAGCGGAAGACCTCCGTGGCGCGGGTCATCCTGCGGCCTGGGGACGGGTCGACGTGGATCAACGGCCGCCCTCTCGACGAGTACTTCCCGCGTGAGGCGCTGCGGTCCGTCGCGCTGGCGCCGCTCCGCGTTGGCGGCGTCGAGGGCAGGTTCGATCTGTGGGCTCGTCTCGACGGCGGCGGCATCAGCGGTCAAGCCGGAGCGCTGAGGCACGGCATCGCGCGCGCGCTCGTCGACGCCGACCCGGAGCTGCGACTTCCGCTCAAGCGCGAGGGCTTCCTCACGCGCGATGCGCGCGTGGTCGAGCGCAAGAAGGCAGGCCTCAAGAAGGCCCGCAAGCGGCCGCAGTTCTCCAAGCGCTGACGCGTGTACCCGCGTCAGCGCTACTAGCGTTTCCCGCGTGAGCGGGAGACGCCGCTACTTCGGCACCGACGGCGTCCGGGGGATCGTCGGGGAAGACCTGACATCCGGCCTCGTCGAGCGGCTCGGATCCGCCTTCGCGCTCTGGCGGGGAGGAGGACGCGTGCTCGTCGGACGGGACACCAGGCCTTCCGGCCTCGAGCTCGAGACGGAGCTCGCGGCCGGGCTCGCCAGAGGGGGCGCGACGGCTCTCCTCGGAGGCGTCCTGCCCACCCCGGCGGTCGCGTTGCTCGCTGACGACGCGGGCGCGGTCGTCTCGGCCTCCCACAATCCGGCCCCGTACAACGGCGTGAAGTTCTTCGTGTCGGGGACGAAGCTCGACGACGAGCAGGAGGAGGAGATCGAGGCGCTCCTCGATGCGCCGGCGAGCGGCGGCGGCTGCGTCGAGATCGTGCACGGGCTCGCGGGCCGCTACGCCGATCTGGTGATCGAGCGCTTCGGCGACGACCTGCACGCGCTCCGTGTGGCCCTCGACTGCGCGAACGGAGCGCTCTCGGGCATCGCCCCCGAGGTGTTCCGGCGGCTGGGCGCTCGCGTGACGGCCGTTGCCGCGAGCGGCGATGGCATGCGGATCAACGAGCGCTGCGGCGCGACCGACCTGTCGCTCCTCTCGCGCCGGGTCCGCCAGGGGCGATTCGATCTCGGGCTCGCGTTCGACGGCGACGGCGACAGGATGCTGGCGGTCGACGCCGAGGGACGCGAGATCGACGGCGACCAGATCCTCACCGTGCTCGCCCTGCACCTCCGGGTGGACCTCGTCGCGGTGACCTCGATGACGAACCTCGGCTTCCACAACGCGATGGCGGAGAGGGGCATCCGCGTGGTCACGACCGACGTGGGCGATCGCTACGTGCTCGAGGCTCTCCGGCGGGAGGGCGGCGTGCTCGGGGGAGAGCAGTCGGGGCACGTGATCCTCCTCGACGGGCACGTCACGGGAGACGGTCTCGCTGCCGGCCTGCTGCTCTGCCGGGCGCTGCTCGAGCGCGACACGACGCTCGCCGAGGCGGCGGCCGTCATGCCGCGCTGGCCCCAGGCGAAGCGCAACGTTCGGGTGCGCTCGAAGCAGCTTTCCGAGACGCTCGAGCGCCGTGTGGACGAGCTGAACGCCGAGCTCGAGGGACGCGGGCGGTTGCTCGTCCGCCCGTCCGGAACCGAGCCGGTCATTCGCGTCCTCGCCGAGGCGGAGCGCGCAGAGGACGCGCAGGAACTCTGTGCTACGATGGCGACCCTCGTCGAACGGGAGCTCGGCCGGCCGTCCTGACGGCGGGTCGGGCTCTGCGTCTTCCGGGAGGCGCATGAGCGACAGCGCAGGGTCTCAAGAGCTTCAGGCGAATCTCACCCCTTGCCGAGACCAGGTCGGCTGAGGGATAACGAGAAGGAGGGACTCGGCCGTGTGCGGGATCATCGGATACGTGGGCTAGCGGGCAGCGAAGGACCTGCTCATCCAGGGGCTCGAGCGCCTCGAGTATCGGGGCTACGACTCGGCTGGCATCTGCCTGCTCGAGACGCAGTCCCCGGACTACGTCCGCGCGGTCGGCAATCTCGAGCACCTGAGGGCGGCGGCCGGAGCCAACGGATCGCTTGCGCAGAGCGGCATCGGACACACGCGCTGGGCGACGCACGGCAAGGTCTCGGAGGAGAACGCACACCCGCTCACCGGTTGCGACGACGGCGTTGCCGTCGTCCTGAACGGCATCGTCGAGAACTTCCGCGAGCTTCGGGCCGGGCTCGAGGCCGACGGACACGTCTTCTCGTCCGAGACGGACGCGGAGGTCGTCGCCCACCTGATCGAGCGTCACTATCGAGGCGACCTCGTCGACGCCGTCCGGTCCGTCTACGCGGAGCTCGAAGGGCACTTCGCGTTCGTCGTCGCTCACGTCGCCCACCCGGGCCTGCTCGTCGGCGCTCGTCTCCAGTGCCCGCTCGTCGTCGGCATGGGCGACGGCGAGACCTTCTTCGCGTCCTCGATCGCCGCCTTCCTTCGCGAGACCAGGCGCGTCAAGCTGATCGAGGACGGCGAGATCGTGGCGATCGATCGCGACGGCGCGCGCTTCTTCAGCGTCGCCGGCGACGAGGTCGACCGAGAGGAGATCGTCGTCGACTGGGACGACGAGGCAGCCGAGAAGCAGGGCCACGAGACGTTCATGCTCAAGGAGATCTACGAGCAGCCTGACGCGATCGCCGAGACGATCGGCGAGCGGATCCGCCACGGACGGCTGGAGCTCGAGGACATCGGGCTCAGCGAGCTCGAGATCCAGAACATGCGCCGCATGGTCGTCATCTCCTGCGGGACGTCCTACCATGCGGGGCTCGTCGGCCGCTACGTGATCGAGGAATGGGCGCGCGTTCCCTGTGAGCCCGACATCGCCAGCGAGTGGCGGTACCGGAATCCCGTGCTGTCGAAAGACACGCTCGTCGTCGGCATCTCGCAGTCGGGAGAGACTGCGGACACGATCGCCGCTATGCGTCTGGCGCGAGAGAAGGGGGCCCGGACGCTCGCGATCACGAACATGATGGGAACGCAGATCGCCCGCGAGGTCGATGCCGTCCTCTACACCCGCGCCGGGATCGAGATGGGCGTGGCAGCGTCGAAGACGTTCACGGCCACCGTGGCGCTCATGTACCTCCTGGCGCTCAGGCTCGCGCAGGTGCGGCGCACGCTCCCGCCGGAGGAGATCGCGACCCTCCTCTCCGAGCTGGACACGCTGCCGGACAAGATCCGCGCCTACCTCGCGGCGGACCACCCGATCGACGAGATCGCGCTCCGGCACTACCAGAAGCCGTTCTTCCTCTACCTGTGGCGCCACATCGGCCTTCCCGTCTGCCTCGAGGGCGCGCTGAAGCTCAAGGAGATCTCGTACATCCCGACCGAGGCCTACTCGGCCGGCGAGATGAAGCACGGGCCAATCGCGCTGCTCGACGACACCACGCCGGTCGTCTGCGTCGCGACAGACTCGCACGTCTACGACAAGGTCGTCTCCAACATCCAGGAGACACGGGCTCGGGGGGCGGACGTGATCGCGATCGCGTCCGACGGCAACGAGGACATCCAGCATCACGCGACCGACGTCATCTACGTCCCGCGAGCGCACCCCTTCATCCAGGCCGCGCTCGCCGTCATCCCGCTGCAGCAGCTCGCCTATCGCATCGCGCGGCTGCGCGGGCTCAACGTCGACCAGCCACGGAATCTGGCGAAGACGGTGACGGTCGAGTAGCGGTCGTGGGGGAACTGGAGGTTCCCCCACGACTAGACTCGTCCGGCGTGAGGGTCGGGGTGGACCTGATCGAGATCGGGAGGATCGAGCGTGCGCTTGCTCGCGCGGGCTTCCGCGAGCGCGTCTTCACCGAGGCGGAGCAGGCGTACTGCGACGCGAAGGCGAACCCCGCTCAGCACTATGCCGCCCGCTTCGCGGGCAAGGAGGCCGTCGGCAAGGCGCTGGGTTGCGGCGTGCGCTTCACGTGGCGCGAGATCGAGATCACGGGCAGGCCGAAGCCGGGCGTGCGGCTCTCCGGCAAGACGAGGGCATTCGCGGAGCGAACGCGGGCAGGCGCCATCGACCTCTCGATGACGCACTCGCGCGAGATCGCCGCAGCGGTCTGCGCGGTGTCCGACCTCGAGGCGCAGGGCGGGGTTCCGGGCGGATGAGCTGGGGCGAGCCGCTCTACGCGGCCGACGAGATGCGCACGGCCGAGGCGACGTACCGCGGCGCGACGCTCGAGCTCATGGAGCGAGCCGGCGAGGGCGTCGCCGACGCCGTGCTGCGCCGGTACCCCGCCGCGAGGCGCATCTCGGTCTGGTGCGGCGGCGGCAACAACGGTGGCGACGGGCTCGTCGTCGCCCGCCTGCTCCATCAGGCCGGCAGGGACGTCGAGGTGCGCCTGCTCGCCGACGAGGGCCGCCTCAGAGGCGACGCCGCCGAGAACCTGCGGAGGGCTCGGGAGCTCGGGCTCGTCTTCACGGCCGCGCCGGGCCCCGCCGACGTCGTCGTGGACGCCCTCTTCGGCACAGGGTTCAGCGGCGCTCCTCGTGACGCCGCCGCGGAGGCGATCGGGAGCATCAACGGCGTCGAAGCACCGGTCGTCGCCGTCGACGTCCCCTCGGGCGTGGACGCCTCGACCGGGCGAGTGGCGGGCGCTGCGGTCCGCGCCGACGCCACCGTGACCTTCCACGGCCGCAAGGTCGGCCTCGTGGTCGCCCCAGGACGGTTCCTCGCGGGGGACGTCGAGGTCGTCGGCATCGGGCTCGACGACGGGACGGCGACGCGGCTGTCCCGGGCCACAGAGCGCATCCTTGGCCTCGTCCCGACGCGGACCGCGCGCGACAACAAGTTCTCAGCAGGGACCGTGCTCGTCGTCGGCGGCTCCTCAGGGCTCAGCGGCGCTCCCTGCCTGGCTGCCGAGGCCGCGATGCGCTCGGGAGCCGGCTACGTCTTCGCCGCTCATCCGGCGGCGCTCTCGCTGGTGATCGAGCTGCGGCTGCTCGAGGCGGTCAAGCGACCGCTTCCCGACGACGGAACGGGTCACCTGGGTCCGGCAGCCGTCGACGAGATCGTGGCGCTCGCGGGGCGAGCCGGTGCCGTCGCGCTCGGTCCGGGCCTGGGTCGGAGCGAGGGAACGCGCGAGCTCGTGCGGACGCTGCTCGAGCGCATCGAGAAGCCCGTCGTCCTCGATGCGGACGGCCTCTGGGCGGTGGCCGGCCACCACGACTGGGTCTTCTCGCGCCACGTGCCCACCGTGCTCACCCCGCACGCGGGCGAGCTGGCGCGGCTGCTCGGCCGGGACTCGGCCTGGGTCGACGCCCGCCGGCTGGACGCCGCCCAGACCGGAGCCGACGAGACAGGGGCCGTCCTCCTGCTCAAGGGGGCGGACACGATCGTCGCCGCCCCGAGCAAGGGCGCGATCGTCGCGGATCTCGGCAATCCGGGTCTTGCCACGGCCGGAAGCGGCGACGTCCTGACCGGTGCGGTCGCCGCCTTCCTCGCCAAGGGGATGGAGCCGCAGCTCGCTGCCGCGGCGGCGGCCGCGGCCCACGGCGTGGCCGCGGGAATCGCGGCCGCGCGGGTGGGCTACGCGGGCATGGTCGCAAGCGACGTGATTCCGGCGCTCGCCCTGGCGCTCTCGTAAGCGTCGGCTATTCTCGCGGGGACTCAGCACTTGGCCTCGCAGCGCGGATGTGGCCGGCAGGGAGGCGCCATCCGAGAGATCCGAAAGGAGGGGCTCGTGAACCTCGCGATCTTCGGCGGGCTCAGCCGCCGGCCATTCCCGCCGGGCTGGACGAAGGAGACCGTCGTCTCGATCCTCGGAGGGTGCGACCTCGACCTGTCGAGCAGCCTTCCGGGCTCCGACGCCCGTCTCACCGCGGTGGCGATCCTGGGGGGAATCGACATTCTCGTGCCCTACGGCACGAAGGTCTCGGTGAGCGGTTTCGGGCTGTTGGGCGGCCGGGAGATCAAAGTGTCCCAGCGCGGAGACGGCCCGGAGATCAAGATGAGCCTGTGGGCGTTCCTCGGGGGTATCGAAGTCAAGGAGCAAGCGCCGCCCGCGACGACCTGACCCGTCCGGAAGCGGCGCCGCGGTCCGAGCTCGTCATCGACCTCGACGCGCTGCGGCGCAACGTGAGCCGGCTGGTGCGGGTCGCAGCGCCGGCCGAGCTCTGGGCGGTCGTCAAGGCCGACGCGTACGGTCACGGCGCCCTCGACGTCGCTCCCGCCGCGGTCGAGGCCGGCGCCGCCGCCCTCTGCGTCGCCACGGCCCCGGAGGGGAAGGCGCTCCGCCGCCGGCTTCCGGACGTCCGCATCCTCGTGCAAGGGCCTCTCCTCGCCGGGGAGGAGGAGCTCGCACGCGAGGCTCGGCTCGATGTCGCGGTCTCGAGCCCCGACGTCCCGGCGGGGCTGGCCGTGCACGTCAAGGTCGACACGGGCATGGGCCGGTGGGGGATGCAGGAGCGCGAGCTCGCCGAAGTCGATCCCGCACGGGTGGCGGGAGTCATGAGCCATCTCGCCACCGCCGACGAGGACGATGCGACGTTCACCCGGCGGCAGATCGACCGTTTCGCGTCGCTCGCCGCGCGCTTCCCGGGGGCGGTTCGCCACCTCGCGAACAGCGCCGCGACGCTGCGCTTCCCCGAGGCCCGCTTCGACGCCGTGCGCTGCGGTCTCGCGCTGTACGGGCTCTCGCCGTTCGGGGACGATCCGGCTCGGCACGGCCTGGCGCCCGTGCTCGCCTGGCGTAGCGCCGTGGCGCTCGTCCGGACGCTGGCTCCGGGCGAGGGAACGGGCTACGGGCGCGAGTTCGTCGCAAGGGTCCCGACACGAATCGGGCTCGTCCCGGTCGGCTACGGCGACGGCTTCAGGCGCGGTCTCGCGCAGGGTGAGGTGCTCGTCGGAGGCGTGAGGCGCCGCGTCCTCGGTCGCGTCTC
>CAZCIJ010000039.1:11091-16137 GCA_964498265.1 uncultured Gaiellales bacterium
TCGTGGACCAGGCCCGACTCGTCGAGAAGTACGCGGTGCCCACCGGCGCCGCGTCCTCGGTCGCGTCTCGATGGACGCCTTCGCCGTCGAGCTGCCGGAGGGCGAGGTGGGGACGCCCGTGACGTTGATCGGCGACGGGCTGCTCGCCGAGGAGCACGCTCGCGTGCTCGGCACGATCAGCTACGAGGTGGTGTGCGGGCTCGCGGCCGATCCGCGGCGCACGGTCCGGAGGCTCGTCGGTGGATGAGAGCTCCTTTCAGAATGAAAGAAGCTCTGAGACGCTCCGGGCCGTGCTCGACGGGGAGGAGGCGTACGTCGTCGGAGGCGCGATCCGCGACGAGCTCCTCGGCCACCCCGTGCTGGACGTCGACGTCGCCTGCAGGTCGCCCGAGCAGGCGGCGAAGGCCTTCCGCGAGCAGGCGGGCGGGGCGGTCTTCCTCCTGTCCGAACGCCACGGCGCCTGGCGGGTCGCGCTGCCGAACGGCAAGACGATCGACTTCACGCTGCTCGCCGGCACCATCGACGAGGACCTCGCCGCCAGGGACTTCACGATCAACGCGATCGCCGTTCGGGTGGACGGCGGTGCGCCGATCGATCCCTTCGGGGGCCGCTCGGACCTGGCGGGCCAAGTGCTTCGCCCGGTGCACGAACGCGTGTTCCGCGACGATCCGCTCCGCCTCCTGCGCGCCGTTCGCCTCGAGGACGAGCTGGGCTTCCTCCTCGAGTCGCGAGCCGAGCGCCTCGTACGCCGGGACGCGGCGCTCGTCGGCGAGCCGGCCGGCGAGCGCATTCTGGCCGAGCTGCTTCGCCTCTCGACGGGCGGCTACCGCCGGCTCGGGGAGCTCGGGCTGCTCCAGGCGCTCGGAGGACGCGCGGACGATCTCGGTCGCGTGGCTCCAGACGCCTCGCCCGAGCTGCTCCTCGTGGCCACTCTCCGAACGGCGGTCTTCCGGCTGCCGATCTCGAACGAGCTGAGACGCTTCGCGAGGACCCTGCTCGGAGCGAGGCGACCCAGGGACGGCTCGCCCAGGGAGGTGCACCGGTTCCGTCGCGCGACGGAGCCCTGGGCGCTCGAGGCCCTCGACTTCCTCGGCATGCCGGAGCTGCGCGGCGCGGTGGAGGCGAGCCGCGCGGCCGAGCCGGACGAGCCTCTGCTGCGCGGGAACGAGCTGGGCGTCCCCGCCGGCCCGGAGGTCGGCCGGCTACTCGAGCGGATCGCCGAGGAACGAGCCGTGGGCACCGTCCGCACCCGCGACGAGGCGCTGGAGCTGGTTCGCAGGGAGCGATCGTGAGCCATGACGAGCGCACGAGGGCACGCTTCACGGCAACCGCCGGGCGTCTTGCCGAGCACGCGAGCGAGCGAATCCCGGCCCTGCGCGAGCGCCTCCGAGGCTTCGTCGGCCTCCACGGCGACGAGCGCGTGCTCGACGTCGGCACGGGCACGGGCACCCTCGCCCTGGCCCTCGCCCCGCTGGCGGGCGAGGTCGTGGGTCTCGACCCGGTGCCGGCGATGCTCGAGCATGCGCGCCGAGCGGCCGCGGGCCTCGAGAACGTCTCGTTCGTCGAGGGGAGCACCGAGGAGCTTCCCTTCGAGCGCGACCGCTTCGACCTCGTCGTCACGTCGCGAACGATCCATCACGTCAAGTGGCCGGACGTCGCGGTCGCCGAGATGACACGCGTGACTCGGACCGCCGGCCGCCTGCTCGTCATCGACCAGATCGCCTCGGCAGACCCGCTGGAGGCGCTCGCGCACAACCGCATCGAGCGCCTCAGGGACCCGACGCACGTTCGAGTCCTCTCCGACCAGGACTTTCGCTCGCTCTTCGACGCCCACGATCTCGTCCTCCGACGCTACGAAGTCGAGCCAGAAGACTTCGCGCTCGATCGCTACCTCGAGCTTGCCGCCTGCACCGGCGAGGCGCGCGCGGCGGTCGAGGCCGAGATCGGGCGGCTGCTCCAGCACGGCCAGACGGCCGGAATCGGCCTCCGCCGGACCGCCGCCGGCTACGAGCTGACGCTTGCCGTCGCCTGGTATCTGCTCGAGAAGGTGCCGCCGCCGGCGCCTACGACCGCCATTTGATCGTGCAGCCGACCGGCGGGGTCTCCGCGACCGGAGGCTCCGCGCCCGCGATGCTGGCGTCGAGCGCCTGGCGCAGGTACGGGACCGCGCCCTGGGGGTTCCGGTGGTCGGAGTCGGGCGCGCCGTGGTAGACGAGGCGCCGCCGGGTGTCGAAGACGAACGCCTCGGGCGTGCGCGCCGGCCCGTACGCGTGGGCGACCTCCTGCGACTCGTCGCGCAGGAACGGGAACACGAAGCCTCGCTCGGCCGCTCGAGCGATCATGTGCTCGAGCGTGTCGCCCATGTGGTGGTTCGAGTTGATCGCGACGAACCCGGCACGTCCCGCGTAGTCGCGCGCGATCGCGTTCAGCCGTTCCTCCCACGCGACCACGTACGGGCAGTGAACGCAGGAGAAGACGACTGCGACCGGCATGCCGTCGAACTCGTCGAGCGAATGCCGCACGCCGTCGACTCCCGGGAGATCGAAGGGCGGGGCTGGATCTCCGAGGCGGAGCCGCGCCACGGCCCGAATGGTAGCCTCCCCGCCCGTGTCCGAGAGGCAGGGCGGCTCCGCGGCGATCATGGGCAAGCGGCCTTGGGAGCCGCTCTACGACGCGGTCGCCTTCGGGATGTGGCTGTACAGCCTGACGGCGTTCCGGGTGGAGGTCATCGGCGAGTTCGAGCCGACTCCGGGCTGCCTGCTGGTGTCCACGCACCGCGCCGAGAGCGACGTGCCGATCATCTGCCCTTCCCTCTACATCCGCGGCGGCTACATCGCGAACCGCGACGCTCCGCGCCTGTGGTTCGCCGCGCGCGACGATATGTTCGACCGGGGGTTCTTCGCGGGCTTCCCCCCCAGTCTGCCGCTCGTCGCGAGACGCGCCCTCTACCCGCTCCGCGCGGGCTCGTGGCTGCCGCGCGTGCGAGTCGCTCCGGTTCCGTACCCGAGCATCGCGCAGCTTCGCCTCGGCAGAGCTCTCGAGGAACTTCCCCCCGGCACCTCGCTCGCAGAGGTCCTTCCCGGCGAGCTCACGGCCGCCTTCGCGGCCCGTGCGACGGACGCCGGCCTGCCTGCGCCGCGCACCGTCCGGAACGCATGCCGGGGCGTCTTCGCCGATCTCCTCTGGCGGTACTGCGAGCGCGAGGAGCTGGCTCACCCGGCGTTCGAGGAGGCCTGGCGGCGCCGCAGGGCCGACGGTGCAGCCGCGATCAGGGGGCTGATCGAGCTTCACCGCTCGTCCGGGGAGATGCTGCTCGTCTTCCCGGAGGGTCAGCCGGCCCTCGACGGGACGCTGGGGCCCCTCCAGCCGGGGCTCGATCTGCTCGCGCGCCGGTCGCGCGCGAGCGTCCTCGTGCCGCTCGCCCTCGCCTACGACCCGCTCACCCCAAGCCGCACCCGGGTCTCGCTCGCAGTGGGACCGGCGCAGGCGATTCCCGACCCGCTCGAGCCCAGCGTGCTCGCCGCGCTCCGGCGGACGATGCCGCTCACCGCCGGACAGGTCGTCGCCGCAGAGCTGGTGCAGGCGGCTCGTCGGGGCGAGTCGTGCATCGCCGCCGGCGCGATCTCGGCGGCGCTCGCGACCGCCGTCGAGGTCGCGCAGGACGAGGGCCGGCCGATCCAGCAATCCCTGCTTCGCGGAGTCGGCGTGCGCTGCAGCGAGGCGCTCGGGCGCGTCGCCCGCCGCGGTCTGGTCACGGCGGGACGGCGGCGCCTCCTCGAGCTCGCGGCCCCACGGATCCTGGCCGACGAGCAGCTGCTGCGCCTGGCCCGCGAGTACCACAGCGCGCGAGAGCTCTAAGCCTCCTTGTAGGCGCCTTTCACCTGCGCGTCCTGGACGGGCTCGGGCTCGGACCGGCGCAGGCTGAAGGCCCTGGGGAACGCCCAGCGGAGGAAGACGATCCCGAGAATCGTGATGGGGATGACCACCATGGCGTGCACCGTGAGAACGTATGGCGCGCCGAGCTCCGTCGGCACGCCAAGCTCCTTCGACGAGACGAGCGTCAGGTAGTCGAAGCTCCCGAGGCCGGCGGCCGTCGCGGGAACGCCGAGCGCGAGGTTGCCGACGCCCTCGAGCAGGAAGTACGCGCCGGCGGAGAGGTCGAGGCCGTACCCGGCCCCGACGACCACGTACATGCCGAAATCGGCCAGCCAGATCAGAACCGACGTCGAGAGGACCCGGACGAGCGACTTGCGCGCGCGAAACGCGCCCAGGCCTTCGACGAAGTTCGCGGTCCAGCGCCCGATGCGCGAGTGCCATCGGGACGGGAGGCGCTTCGTCGCGCGCCACACGATCTCCTCCACGCGCTCGGGGCGCTTGGCCGCGTACACGACGAGCAGGATGCCGAGCGCGCAGCCGGCCGACAGCCCGATGCCCGAGAAGAGAAGCGCCCCGCTCTCGCCGACCCAGAGAGCCCCCATGAGGATCCAGACGGAGAGGACGATGCCGTCCAGGAGGCGCTCGGCGAAGAGCGTGCCCGCCGTCACGAAGGGCGGGATCTTGAAGCGCTCGCGCACGGACTCGATCCGCAGCAGGTCACCCCCGCGAGCCGGGACGACGTTGTTCGCGCCCGCCCCGACGCAGAGAATCGGGAACAGCGTCCGTGCACGGGTCTTGTAGCGGGCTGCGGCGAAGAGGTAGCGCCAGCGAAGGGCGATGAGGGCCCAGTTGAGGAGAACGAAGCCGAGGGCTGCCGCCACCGACCACCCGGGCAGCGACCAGATCTCCGTCCAGGCCTCGCCCAGGTCGACGACGCGCAGGAAGAGCCAGAGGAAGGCGCCCGTCGCGGCCGTTCCGATGAGAAGCCTCAACAGGGTCTGGCGCCTGTGAGTCATCAGATCGCTCGCGGGTCGGTGTCTGGGGGTCCTGCGCCGTCGCCGGCCGGGGTCGCCTCCGAAAACGCGGATAGTAGAGACTTTGCCCTGCGATGTGGAGTCCTCCTCACGGACGCTTCTCTCCGGCGCGCGAGGTCGCGATCGGGCTCGGCGT
>CAZCIJ010000040.1:0-16075 GCA_964498265.1 uncultured Gaiellales bacterium
CGATTGGCGCGGCCGCGTCCGGCACCGTCTCCTATGCGGGCTGGCTGGGAGGCTACGGGAACCTCGTCGTCGTCGAGCACGGAGGCGGCATGGCGACCGCGTACGCACACCAGCAGCGGATCTACGTGAGCGTCGGCGCGGCCGTAGCCCAGGGACAGGTGCTCGGCGAGGTGGGCAGCACCGGCAACTCCTCCGGTCCGCACCTCCATTTCGAGGTCCGCGTGAACGGCGGCGCCGTCGACCCGCTCGGCTACCTCTGAGACCTACGGCCCGTGGCTGGTCTCAGAGGGTCTACGCGGCCTCGGGGCCGAGGTTGACGACGCGGATGTCCGGGAGCCCGCGGTAGCGCTGGTCGAGGTCGAAGCCGTAGCCGACGAAGAACTCGTCCGGCACGGTGAAGCCGACGTACCGGATCGGGAGGTCGTCGACGAGCCGCCGGTAGGGGCGGTCGAGGAGCGTGCAGACGGCCACGTCGCGCGGCCCTCGTAGCCGGAGGTTCTTGAGCAGGTAGTTGAGCGTCAGCCCTGTGTCGACGACGTCCTCGACGATGAGCACGTCGCGGTCGGCGACCGGGGTGTCGAGGTCCTTGATGAGGCGGATCGTCGAGCGGCCTCCCAGTCTCCCGCCGTACGCCGCCAGGGCCACGAAATCGAGCGCGTGGGGCACGACGACGGCGCGGGAGAGGTCGGCGACGAAGACGAACGCGCCACGGAGGACCGAGACCAGCAGGAGGTCGCTTCCCGCGTAGTCGCGGCTCACCTCCTCGCCGAGCTCTGCCACCCTTGCCGCGATCTCCTCGCGCGCGAGGTAGATGTCGCCGATGCGCGGGTCGTCTAGGAGATGTGGTTGCTGAGGCCGTATTTCTGGGCGAGGCGCTCGAAATCGCGCCGGTAGAAGAGCTTGACCTTGACCTCCGGGTAGCGCTCGCGAAGCTTGCGAAGCTTGCGGTTCTTGCGGGTGACGAGCGACTGCTTCATGACGGTCAGCTCGAGGTAGAGATCCTGCTCGGGGAGGTAGAAGTCCGGGGTGATCGCCTCGAGGACTCGCCCCTCGTCATCGGTCTCGAGCACGAACGTCCGCGGCTCGTACTCCCAGGGGACGCCGTAGTAGTCGAGGATCTTCGCGCACTCGTACTCCGCGTCATTCGCGAACTGCGGAGCCTCGGTGCCACAATATGCCTGGAAAACAGGCGTTTTTAGCTCCATCTCCAATTCAGGATAGCACTCGCCCCGGACGCGCCAGCCGCGCCCGAGGCTCTAGACTCGGCTGGTGCGAATCACCGGCGACGGCACCGTCTGCCAGTGCGGGACGTTCGCGGGTCTCACCGAGCGCGCGGCGCTCGCGAGCGGCAGGTGGCTCGGGCGTGGCGACGTCGACGGCGCCGCCGAGGCCGCCGTCTCCGGGATGATCGCGGCGCTCGAGCTGATGCCGATCGACGGCCGGATCGTGATCGGCGTGGGCGAGGACGGCGGGCCGCTCGCCGTCGACACGGGCGTCGGCAGGGGCGGGCAGCAGGTCGACCTCGCGGTCGATCCGCTCGAAGGGCCGTCCGTCGTGGCCCGCGGAGGCTACGGAGCGATGGCCATGGTCGTCGCGGGAGACCCCGGAACGCTCCCGCGGCTGCCGCAGATGTACATGCGCAAGATGGCGGTGGGCCCGCAGGCGCGCGGACGCATCGACCTCGCGCGACCCGTCGCCGACAACGTCCGTGCCATCGCCGACGCGTTCGGGCGGAACACCAACGACGTCACGGCGATCGTTCTCGACCGGCCGCGCCACCACGACCTCGTCGAGGAGCTCCGCGAGTCGGGGGCGCGGATCAAGCTCATCCAGGACGGGGACGTCACGTCCTCGATCTCCGCCGCGATCCGCGGCACGAACGACCACCTGGCGATCGGCATCGGCGGCGCCAGGCAGGCGGCCATCGCGGCTGCGGCGCTGCGCTGCCTCGGCGGCGAGCTGCAGGCCCAGTTCTGGCCCGTCTCGAGAGCCGAGATCGCCCAGGCTCGCGAGTCGGGGTACGACGACATCGAGAAGGTGTTCACCATCGAGGAGCTTGCCCCGAGCGACGTGATCGTGGCGGCGACCGGGGTCTCGAACGGCGACCTCCTTCGCGGCGTGCGCTACCTGGCCGACAGCGCCCGGACGCACTCCCTCGTCATGTGCACGCGCTGCAACTGGGTCAGGTTCGTCGACGGGATCCACTTCTTCGCCCGCGAGCGCCGGGAGGAGGTCCGGCTCCTCGGCTAACGCAAGGAGGTTCGCCGCGCAGCGGACGGCGGAGCCGGCCGCGAAGGCTCAGCGCCGGCGCAGCCGGCGCGTATCGGTCGGCGCAAGGTGAACCGGAAGTCGCCCCTACAATGGACGCATGCCTACGCGCGAGGAAGTCATCGACGCACTGCGCGTCGTCGAGGATCCAGAGCTCGGTATGGACATCGTCGAGCTCGGGCTTCTCTACGATGCCGACGTCGAGGACGCCGCGGTCACCGTGACCTACAGCCTCACGTCCCTCGGATGTCCAGTCGGGCCGCTCATCGAGCAGCAGATCAGAGACACCCTGTCCGCTCTCCCCGGCGTGGAGGAGGTCCACGCCGAGCTCACCTGGGACCCTCCGTGGTCTCCCGAGCGGATGTCCGACGACGCGAAGTTCATCCTCGGCTTCGGCTAAGGAGCGCTACGCGCGCCGCCGCCGAACGCACGCGGCCGGCAAGGCCGCGCGGCGAGGTGGTGCCGTAACCTGCTGCCACGTTCGCTAACCGCACAGCTGTACGCAGGTTGACAAGACGCACCCGGACGGGACAACAATTAGACCTCTCAGTACGTCGAATAGAGGTACGTGCGTCTCGGATGGAGGGGGTTTCATGGCTTTGAAGAGGTTCGGAAGGGTGCACGTCGCGCTGCTCGTGCTCGTGGCGGGGCTCGCGATCGCCGCTGCCGGGTGCGGCGGCGAGGAGGAGGCGGCCCCGGCGACGACAGAGGCGGCCGCGACGGAGGCGGCGACGACCGAGGAGGCGGCGACGACCGAGGAGGCCGCCACCGAGGAGGCGGAGACGACCGAAGAGGCGGCTCCGACCGGTCAGATCCAGCAGCCGGGCCAGTGCGGCATGGGCACGGGCGAGGCCGCTACTGGCGAGCCGATCAAGCTGGGCGCGATCGTGACGAACGTGCCCGGTATCGACTTCACGTGGATCTCGGGGATGGCGGCGGGCTACTTCGAGTGCGTGAACGACAACGGCGGCATCAACGGCCGCCCGATCGAGTACATCGTGGAGGAGGAGCAGATCGACCCGCAGCAGATCGCCTCGCTGGCGACGAAGCTGGCCGAGCAGGATCAGGTGATCGGCTTCGCCGGCAATACGAGCATCATCGACTGCAGCGTGAACGAGGAGTACTACTCGAGCAACGGGTTCTTCCTGGTCATCGCCGGTGTCGACCAGGTCTGCTTCACGAGCCCGACGTTCTCGGCGGTGAACATGGGCCCGTACTACTCGAGCCTCGGTGGCGCCCAGGCTGCCGTCCGGGCAGGCGCCGAGGGGACGCTCGTGATCGCATCGCCGAACCAGCCGGGCTTCGACGTCATCAACAGCGGCGTGACCGACTTCGCCGAGGACCAGATGATGACGGGCGTGAGCATCCTCGAGGACGTGCCGATCGCCGACCCGGCTGGGTTCGCGCAGCGGCTCGTGCAGGAGGCTGGCGAGGGCGGCGGCGTCGTGCTCGACTTCACGGGCCCGGCCGTCGTTCCGCTGCTGCAGGCGATCGAGCAGCAGGGCCTGATCGACTCGGTGATCTGGGCGAGCTCCACCCCGCCCAACGACCCATCGGTGGCGCAGGAGCTCTCGGACGCCTGGAACGGCAAGTTCCTCATCAACGCGGAGTTCAACGTGCTCGACTCTGGCATGCCCGACCAGAACCACATGAACGAGGTGCGCGAGCAGTACGCCTCGGACATCCCCAGCTCGAGCTTCGCGCAGATGGGCTACCTCGTGGGGCGGGTCGCCACGGAGGCGCTGCTGAGCATCGAGGGGGACGTGACGAAGGAGAGCTACAACGAGGCGGTCCACGCCATCACGAACTTCAACAGCGATCTGTGGTGCAAGCCGTGGTACTTCTCGAGCACCCTCGACGCCAACGTGTCCAACAACACCGACATCACAGTGGCGCCCGACGGCGACAAGATGTCGCAGGTCGAGGACTGCTTCGAGATCGCGGCGTTGGACGCGAACCCGCTGGCAGAGATCCGCGATGAGGAGATCACACTCGGCCTGAACACCGAATAGGGTCCAGAGTCCGTGCGAACCAGGGCGCTCGTGGCCACCGATGCCTGATCTCAAGCCGTTCCTCGTGCTCGGCTTGGCGCTGGGCGGGGTGTTCGCCATGTCCGGTGTGGGCCTCGTGGTCCTCTACCGGGCGACCGGCGTGCTCAATCTCGCCTACGGCGCGATCGGAGCCATGGGCGCCCTGATCGCCTGGTCGCTGCTCGACAGCACCGGAACGCCCGAGCCGGTCGCCTACCTCGTCACCATCGCGTTCGGCGGTCTGGCGACCCTCGTCTACGGGGTCGTCTTCGGACCGCCGTTCGCAGCGCGCGACCCGCTCGTGAAGGCGACAGCCACGCTCGGCTTCCTGCTCATCCTGCTCGGGCTGATGCAGTGGGTGTACGGCCAGGTCCCGCACTCCATCACGTTGCCCACGTCGCGCTGGAACTACCAGATCGGCGATGTGCGCGTGAGCTGGACGCAGATCATCGGGCTCGCGTTCCCGATCCTCGTCACCGCTGGCACGGCCGTCTTCTTGCGCACGACCAAGCTCGGCACCGCGATGCGCTCGCTCGCCAACGACCGGGAGATCACGGCCATGCTCGGTGTGCCCGTGCGGAGGGTCGAGGCGGCCGCCTGGTTCGGCTCGGGTCTCGTCTGCGGCGCTGCGGGCCTGCTCCTGTCGAACCTCGTCGGCCTCACGATCGTGGGGTTGACCTTCCTCGTGATCCCGGCGCTCGCGGCGGCGCTGATCGGCGAGCTCCGCTCCCTGTGGATCACGCTCGCCGCCGGCATCGTGATCGGGGTCGTGCAATCCTGCCTGCAAGCCTTCTCGGAGCTGGCCGAGTACCGGACGCTCACGCCGTTCGTGCTCGCGATCGTCGCCCTCCTGTGGTTCGCGCGACGGCCGCAGCTGCTGGGGAGAACATAGGACCGTGGCGCTCCGCACGATTACCGTCGGCGCGGGCGCGGCGTCGCTGGGGACGAGGGCGCGAGAGACGCTGGCCCGCCCGGTCCGGCCGCTCGTGATCACCGGCCTGCTGGCGTTCGTCCTCCTCGGACTCCCGCCCTTGCTGGACCGGTTCTGGCTGCTGGTCGTGACCTCCGTCGTGATCTACAGCATCGTGACGCTCGGGCTCGGGCTTCTCATCGGCCGTGTGGGCATGGTCTCCCTGTGCCAGTACGCGCTGCTCGCGCTCGGAGCCTGGGTAGCGCTGCGGCTCGACTACGCGACATCGCTTCCGTTCCCCGTCCTGCTCCTGCTCGCGGGCCTGATCACGGGTGCTATCGGAACGCTGATCGGGCTGCCGGCGCTACGCCTGACTGGCCTCTACCTTGCGCTCATCACGCTCATGGCGGCCGGGGCGATCACCGTCGTGCTTCGGATCGCGCAGTTCCCGAACGGCGGCGGCGGCTTCTTCGGCAACACGAGGGAGGGAGGATCCTCGTCGCTCCTGCCCCGGCCCGAGATGGCGCAGGGAGCGACGGCCTACTACCGCTACTGCCTCATCGTCGCGGCGCTCATGTTCCTGGTCGCGCTCTGGCACGTGCGCGGGAAGCCCGGGCGCGCCTGGGCGGCCATGCGCCAGAGCCAGGCGACGGCGCTCGCCGTCGGCGTCAACACGACGCTCTACCGGCTGTGGGCCTTCGCGCTCGCGTCGTTCATGGCCGGCGTGGGCGGCGGGCTCCTGGCCGCGGCCGCTGGCGGGGTCAACGTCAACCAGTTCCCGGTCCAGAACTCCATCATCCTCCTTGCCGTCATCCTCATGGGCGGCATCTTCAGCCTCTGGGGCGCGATCCTCGCCGCGCTGTTCCTGCGACTCCTGCCGGCGCTCCTCGACGACTGGGGCGTCGCGACCGAGCTGCTGACGATCCTGTTCGGGCTCGGCGTGCTCCAGGTGCTCATGACCGCGCCGGGAGGCCTCGTGGACCAGGTGCCAAAGGACCTCGCGAGGCTGGGCCGGGCGCTCCGCGGGGTCGTCAAGCGCAGGACCCACGCACGGAGCGGGGAGGCGACGTGATCGAGACCGAGAACCTGACAGTTCACTTCGGCGGCGTTACGCCGATCGACCAGATGACCGTGACGTTCCCGGGCGGGACGTGCGGCCTGATCGGCCCGAACGGCGCGGGGAAGACGACCTTCTTCAACGTCCTCAGCGGCTTCGTCGGGCCCTCGGCGGGGACGGTACGAGCGTTCGGAGAGGACCTCCTGCGCATGGCGGACTACCGCCGATCGCGCTGGGGTCTCCGGCGGACGTTCCAGCAGGAGCAGGCGATCGAAGGGCTGTCGGTGTTCGACAACGTCGCGATGGTGCACGAGCACTCCGGGACGGACCAGCGCTCGACGCGTCAGAAGGACGTCATGGATGCGCTCGAGTTCGTCGGGCTCGACGTCGATCCGAGGGAGAAGGTCGGCGTGCTCGGCGCGCGCGAGCGACGTCTGGTCGAGGTGGCCCGCGCGATCGTCGGGAAGCCAAGGGTCGTGCTGCTCGACGAGCCGGCGGCCGGCCTTCCGGACGAGGAGACCGAGCATCTCGGTCGGGTGATCACCCGCATCCCCGAGCACTTCGGCGCGCTCGTGATCCTCGTCGACCACGACATGAGCCTCGTCTCGGCCAGCTGCGAGATGACGGCGGTGCTCGACTTCGGCAAGCTGATCGCGTCCGGTCCGACTGCCGACGTGCTTCGGAACGAGCACGTGATGCGCGCGTACCTGGGGACGGAGGAGGAGCTATGAGCACGATGGCGACGGCGACCGACGCGCTGCGGCTCGAGGACCTGTCGGTTCCCCGCGGCGGGCGCATGATCCTGCGCGACGTGTCGCTCGAGATCGCCCCTGGGGAGGTGACGACGCTCCTGGGCCCGAACGGCGCCGGCAAGTCGACCCTCGTGCTGGCGGTCGCCGGCGTGCTGCGGCCCGCCGCCGGTCACGTCATCCTGGGAGAGCGAGACCTGACCCGGCGGCGACCGGAGCGGATCCGGGCGGCCGGCGTCGCGGTCGTCCCGGAGGGACGGCGCCTGCTCCCGGACCTGACGGTGGAGGAGAACCTGCAGGTCGCGACCTACGCGCTCAGCCGCGACGACGCGAAGAGCGGGATCGCCCACGCGCTCGAGCTCTTCCCCGAGCTGGAGAGGCGCTGGGGCGCCTACGGTCGCTCCCTCTCGGGCGGCGAGCAGCAGATGGTCGTGCTGGCCCAGGCGCTCGTCTCGCGGCCCAAGGTCCTGCTCGTCGACGAGCTCTCGCTCGGCCTCGCCCCGGTCGTGGTGAAGCGGCTCGTGCCGACGCTCGAGTCCGTTGCGACGTCCGGCGTGGGCGTGCTCCTGATCGAGCAGTTCGCCCACGTCGCCCTCGGGCTCGCGAACTCGGCCTACATCCTCGAAGGAGGGCGGCTTCGCTACCACGGCACGGCGCGGGAGCTCAAGGAGCGGCCCGATCTTCTGCATTCCGCCTACCTCCTGGGCGAGCAGTCCGCCGAGGACGGCGGCGGCTAGCGTTCCCGCTCAGCCCCCCGAGCCCGCCACGGCCCACCGCCCGGGGGACGGCTCCCTCAGCGGCAGGACCATGATCAGCACGGGCAGGATCAGCGCGGCCATCGCGGCGCCGACGACGGCGATCCCCGCGGCCTCGAGCACGAAGGCGCCCGACAGGGCGCCGAGCGCGGAGGCGAGCGAGGTGAACAGGTCGGTGAACCCGAGCGCGCCGCCGCGCTCGTGCGCCGCGGTCACGTCGCTGATCGTCGCCGTGGCGCCGAGGAAGCACGCGGACCAGCCCAATCCGACGAGGAAGAGTCCGAACCCCACGAGCGGCGGCGCCTCGACGATCGAGCCCAGGATGGCTCCCGACGCCGAGAGCACGCCGCCGACGAGAAGCCCGCGCCGGCGTCCGAACCGGTCGAGCAGGTATCCGACGACCGGCGCGACGGCGAACATCCCGGCCATGTGCACGCTGAGGACCAGCGCGATCTCGAGCGAGCTCCCGCCCCGGTCGTCGAGCACGACCGGCGTCACTCCCATCACGGCCACCATCGCGGTCTGGGCGACGCCGATCGCGACGAGCGCCGCACGGAACGGCCTCAACCGCAGCAGCTGTCCCGGAGATCGGCGCGGACGTGTGCTCTCGACGCTCTCGCGAGCCGCGAGATCGCGCGGATCAGGACTGAGCGACGCGACCGCGACGAGCCCGATTGCCGCCATGGTCGGGACGAGGAACCAGGGCGCCACGCGTGAGTCGAAGCCGGCCTCGATGCCGGCGACGACCGGCGGGCCTGCGATCGCGCCCACGGTTCCGGCCGCCACCACGACGCCGATGAGCCGTCCTCTCTGCTCGCTCGGGTACATGTCCGCGACCGCGACACGGCCGAGCTGCCCAGCTCCGAAGCCGGCTCCGAGCGGGAGAGCCATGGCGATCAAGGCCCAGGCGGAGGTCTCGGAGACGGCTACCGCCGCTCCGATGCCCCCCGCGCCGAGCGCGACGTACCCGAGCGAGAGCCCCGCACGGCGTCCAGCCCGGTCCATGAGACGGCCGACCGTGACGGCGCTCACCGCGGCGGCGACGTTGAACAGGGCGAGGAAGGCCCCTCCCCAGCGCTCGCGCCCTGTGAGGTCGACGACCGCGACGACCCCGAAGACGAGCACGACGCTGATCGCGGAGAGGAGCGCTCCCTGCGCAGCGACGAGGAGAATGGTGTTGCGACGGACGAGCGCTGCTCTCGTCTCGCCGGCCTGATCTGCGAGCGTCAACCCGGGATGGAGAAGACGACCTTCCCGAACTGCCTGCCGTCTTCGAGATAGCGGTGCGCCTCGGCCGCCTCGGCGAGCGGGAACGGCCGGTCGACCACCGGGCGGAGCTGCCTCTCCTCCATCAGCGCGAGCAGCGCGGCGAAGTCGCTCCGGGTTGCCATCGTCGATCCGAGGATCGACAGATGCTTCCACCAGATCCGGTTGAGCCCGGCCGGGGGGTTCGGCCCGCTCGTCGCGCCGCACACGGTGACGCGGCCGTGCTGGGCGGCTACGGCGAGGGACGTCCGCCAGGTCGCTTCGCCGACGTGCTCGACGACGACGTCGATGCCGTGGCCTCCGGTTGCCGCCTTGACCTCCTTCGCCACGTCTCCCGTCCCGTGGTTCACGGCGACGTCGGCGCCGGCGTCGAGCGCCTTCGCGAGCTTCTCGTCGCTCCCCGACGTGGCCACGACGCGGGCCCCGAGCGCCTTTGCGATGACCATCGCGGCCGAGCCGACACCGCTGCCGACTCCCCAGCACAGGACCCATTCCCCCTGCCGCAGGCCAGCTCTGGTGACGAGCATGCGGTACGCGGTCTCGAACACGAGCGGGAACGCGGCGGCCTCCTCGAAGCTGAGGTGAGCGGGCTTTGGGTGGACGTACTCGGCCGGGACGGCGACGAGCTCCGCGTGGGTGCCGTCGCAGTGCTCGCCGATGATGTGAGCGCCGTCCTCGAGGCCCGGGTTGAGCACCACCGCCTCGCCCGTCGAGAATCCGTCGACGCCCTCGCCGAGCGCCTCGACGGTGCCCGCGCCGTCGGCGCCGAGGACGCGCGGCTTGGGGACCGACGGGAGCCCCTTCCGCATCCAGATGTCGAGGTGGTTGAGCGATGCCGCCGCAAGGCGCACGAGCACCTCTCCCGGCCCGGCGGTCGGGTCGGGAGCGTCCTCGTACCGCAAGACCTCCGGCCCCCCGTCTTCGTGAATCCGGACCGCCTTCACCCCGTTCCCTCGCTCACGCGAGGGAACTCTAGTGAAACGCCTCGGCGAGCTCGTGCTCGCAGGCTCGACATGTGGCCTAGCCGAAAACGAAACCGTGTCGTCTTGACCGGGGTCTGACCCCGGGGTCAGTCAGACCCCGTTGGTGGACTCCGTTCGTGACCCCGGCGGTCAGTCGCGCTGCTACGGTGCCCTGGCGTGTCGAGAGCGGCTTCGGAGACGTCGTCCGGCGCTTCGTGCGACGCGAGGAGCGCCGTCGAGCTCGAGCGGATCGCCGAGGAGCTCGGGATCGACGTGATCGGAGCCGCGCCAGCCGCCCCGTACGAGGAGACCGAGCGCGCGATCGCCGATCGCCGCGCACGCGGGCTGTTCGCCGACATGCGCTTCACGATGGCCCAGCCCGAGGTCTCCTGTCACCCCAAGCGGCTGCTCCCCGGCGCACGCACCGTGGTCTCGGCGGCGCTCTGCTACTACACGCCCGAGCCGCGGCTCCGGCAGCGCGAGGGCCGGATGCCGCGCTACGCCTGGCGTGACGTCTACGCAGAGCTGCGCGCGAAGCTCGACGCGCTCGGCCGCCGCCTCGGCGGCTCCTACCGCGTGCTGGTCGACGCGAACCAGCACGTCGACCGCGAGGGGGCCGTCCGCGCCGGCGTGGGCTTCTACGGCAAGAACACGATGCTGATCACACGGCGCTTCGGCTCGTGGGTCGTGCTCGGCACGCTCGTCACCGACGTCGCGATCGAGCCCGCGGAGCCGCTCTCGCTCGACTGCGGATCGTGCACGCTCTGCATCGAGGCGTGCCCGACGGGAGCGCTCGACGAGCCGGGCGTCCTCGACTCCGAGCGCTGCCTCTCCTACTGGACGCAGTCGCCGCGGCCGATTCCCGAGCCCTACCGCCGCGAGCTCGGCGACCAGGTCTACGGCTGCGACATCTGCCAGGACGTCTGCCCCTGGAACCGCGGCGTCGAGAGACGGCGCGCCGGCGTGGACCCGCCTGCCGGCGCCGAGCCTGCCGTCTCGCTCGTGGACTGGCTCACGGCGTCGGACGGCGACCTGCGCGAGCGCTACGACCGCCTCTACGTTCCCCGAAACGACCCGCGCCACCTGCGCCGCAACGCGCTCGTCGCCCTGGGCAATCGGGGCGACGGCTCGCTCAGGCCCCTCGCCGAGCGCTACGCGGAAGGCGACGACCCGCTGCTGCGCGAGCACGCCGAGTGGGCGCTCGCGCAGCTCGGCGCCGCGGCCGATGCCGAGGAACGCGCTCCGCGCGCGCGAGGCGAGGCGAAGGCGTCCGCCGCACGCGGGCCCGCCCGGCCCGCTCACGGGGAACCTTCGTAGGCGTGTTCACGCGCTCAGCGGCGTCCTACCGGCGCTTCGCGGGCACGCGCGCGAGCTCGCGCTTGAGAGCGCGCGCGCGCTTCGCGATGCACGAGCGCAGCTCCTGCGGCTCGAGCAGGACGGCGCGGCCGCGCCCGGACAGGATCTCGCTGACGAGGTAGCTCTCGGTCCCGAACGGGATCTCGAGGCGAGCGGCGCCGTCCTCGAGCCGCGTGGCACCGCGCTCGTCCACCCAAAAACGGGCCTCTTCGGGCGCGATCCACACGACCGCCAGGCTGAGGTGGGACTCGAGGTCGAGGCCCGGGCGGGGCTCGAACGTCTCGCTCAGGACGCGCGCGTTGCGCATCCTGTCGAGACGGAAGCTGCGCTCCGCCCCGCGGGTCCGGTCCCACACGTCGACGTACCAGTTCGGCAGCTCGCGCCGGATCCTGTACGGCTCGATGACCCGCGTGGTCGCGGTCGTCTCGTCGGGCTTCAGATACTCGAACTCGACGATCCGGTGCTGCTCGATCGCCTGGGCGAGCGCCGGAAGGTCCTCGACCGCGGCGTCGGACGGCGGCTCGGGGGAATCGCGCCGCTCGAACTGGCCGAACGTCTCCTCGAGCTTCGCCCGGACCTTGTCGAGCGTCGTGTGCGCCTCGGCGGCGATCATCGGCCCGACGAACTCGAGCGCGAGCCTGACCGCTCTCGCCTCGAGCGGCGTGAGCCTCGGCGGGCGCCGGAACGCGTCGCCGAAGATCTCCTTGACGACGTGCACCTCGTCGTCCTGGAGGACGGCGTAGACCGCGTAGCAGCCGCCGCCGAAGTTCACGAGGTTGAGCAGCTGGAGGTGATCGTCGAGCTGCTCGTACGGGATGCGATAGCGCTCGACGAGCTCACTGGCGTGGATGGTCGCGCGCTCGTCGTCGCCGCAGCGAGCGAGAAGGTGCGCGAGGAGCGACTGCAGCAGGGCGAAACGCTCCGGCAGCACGGGGCCGCCGAGCCGCTCCGCCGGCGGCGCGGTCGGGGTGGACGCGCGCGGGGCCGCCTGCTCGGGCGGCGCGGTCTCGTGCACCTCGGCGACTCGGTCGAGGGCGTCGGTCACCGCCTCGACGAGCTCGGGCGGGTCCAGCGGCCGGGCGCGGCCGTTCTGTCGCAGGATCCACGTCGCCAGCTGATCGAGCGAGTCCGCGTACTCGGTGACGTAGACGCCGTCCTCGGTCCTGCCGCGCCCCGGGTAGGTTCTCTCGACCCACCAGGCGGTGTCGCCCGAGACGTCGACGCGAGCCTCGCCCGCGATCTCGCCCATCTGCCAGGGGGGCCGTCCGCGCAGTCCGCTCGGGTCGAAGTCCGTCGGGAACCTGAAGTCTCGCTCACGGCGCGTGGCGAACGTGATGTCGCCTTGAATCCGCGAGACGCGGAACGTCCGCTCGGCGTCGCGGTCCAGGTCCTTGCCGATCACGTACCACGCTCCCGAGTCGGAGAACAGGGCGTACGGGTTGACCGTGCGCTCGCTGACCTCGTCGCGCTTGATCGCCCAGTACTGGAACCTCACGGTCCGCTGCTTGGAGATCGCGGCGTCGAGCTTCGTCAACCGGGCTGCCAGCGCCGGCGTGTACCCGCGCTCGCGGAACTCCACAGCCACGCCGGTCTCGGTCGAGGACTCGGGATCGCCGCGCCCGAGCGCGAGGTTCTGGAGCGCGAGGCGCAGCGGCTCGGCGTAGGCGAACTTGCCCTCCATGAGGTAGAGGCCCGTGTGGAGCGCGGCGAACTCCTCGTCTGTGAGCTCGAGCGGCGGAAGGAAGTACTGCTCGGAGCGGAGCGTGTACAGCTCCTCGCCCGTGAACTCGTCGCGCTGAGACTGCAACGGGACGCCCAGCGCGACGAGCTCGGTTCGATCGGAGTAGAAGCGGCGCGCGAAGGCCTCGTCGGACATCTCGGCGTAGCCCTCGACGCACGACTTGATGTCGCGAGCGGTGAGGGCCCGTCGCTCGGCCATGAGGAACGCGACCAGCGACAGCTGGCGGATGAGCTTGTCGGCGTCGTGAGAGATTTCTTCGCCTCCGGGATTTCTTCGCCTCTGGCGAAGAAATCTAGCCGCCACGCGCCGCGGCTTCCCGGCCGTGCTCGAGCCGCGACTGCTAGTGGCGGCCCGTCAGGCCGCTACGCGCGACGTCTCGAGGTGCTGATGGGAGGGGCAGTACTCCCGGTTCGGCAGCGGCGTGCGCTGGCAGGGCTTCCCCTTGCGCGTGGTCGCCTTGCAGCGCGCGATGCCGCCGTCGAACGCGCCCGCCTCGAGCTGTTCCTCGACGTAGCCCACGGCGGCGCCGATTCCCTGCGAGACGGCCCACGCGACCTGCGCCTGCGCCGTGATCGGGAAGTAGCGGCGGATGTCCGAGAAGAGCGCCCGCTCCGGTCGGGCGAAGTAGCGCGGATCTCGGGCCAGCCGCTCCACGGTCTCCTCGCAGGCGGCGAGCACGGCGCGCCGGTACTCGAGCTGGGTCGGCTTGTCCACGTACGGATCGATCAGATCCTTCACCGACCGGTAGATCGCACGCGAGTACTGATACATGACTGCGAGGATCTTCTCGTTCATCGTGCTCGTTCGAGTATGGTCGACTTGTCGTGAAACTCCTGCAAAGAAGTCTTAAGCGGAGGTTAAGCGACCCGACATCTCCCCCTGCTAGTATCAGTTTACCCCGCTTCTGAGGCTGTTACAAAGTCCGGCGTCCGGACGGCTTCCTTCGACGGTCGGGCGACGCGGCGCGCACCGCCGGCGGAGGCTACGCGGCGAGCAGCGGGAGCCTGTCGCGCGCCCACCGCGCGGCCGGATGGCGCTCGGCGACGGACGCCCAGATGGCGCCCGCCTCCTCGGCCGAGAGGAGCTCGAGCTCGACGGCGTGGCGCGTGGCGGCCGCCGCGCCGAGGACCCGCCGCTCCAACTCGAAGGCCCGTGCAGGCGAGCGGTCGCACGCGACAGCGATCTCCTCGAGCCGGGCGGCGAGGAGGCGCACGGTGCGGTCGTGGCGGGCTCCAGGCGTCATCGTTCGGCTCCCGACGGTAGCCTCGATCACGACCTCGTTCGCGGCCGCCTGCGACCCTCCTGCGCCTCCGCTTACACTTTCCTTACGACGCACTGATTCGCGCCACACGTTCGCGCGTCAGACTCCCCCTCGAGCCAGGACCCCCGCACCGTGCTCCGTCGACTCTTCATCTGCCTCCTCGCCGCCGCCGCCGCACTCGCGGCGGTCTCGAGCGCGGTTGCGCTGCCCGCTCGCCTGGCCGACGAGAGCGACGTCGAGCTTCGCGAGGGCTCCGGCCGCGCGCTCGTGGTCATGCGCGGCGCGCTCATCGGATCCCTCGCCGAGGGTCGCGTCGAGATAAGGGATCTGCCCGGCCGAGCCGATACCGACATCCAGGTGCTCGGTGCAGATTCGATCGTCGAGGGCGCGAACAGGACGGTGTACGAAGGCGAGAACCTGCGCTTCCGCGTCTTCCGGGGATGGTGGCGGGTCGACATCCGCGGCAGGGGGATCTTCACGAGCATGGTCGGCGTCGGCACCGTATGGCTGGAGGGCGAGGACGGCCGGTACTCGCTCGCCGGCTCCCGGCCCCGCCCGTGGCCGCTCGAGCGGACGATGATCCGAGTCGGGACGCTATGACGGCCCGGCAGCCGTTCGGCGGCACGCTGGGCTGGCGGCGGCGCGATCGCTCGTCGGGGTCGGTGGAGGAGTGACGATCGGCATGCAGCGCGTGCTGGTGGTCGAGGACGAGGAGAGCATCGCCTCGTTCGTCGCCATGTACCTGAAGAAGGGCGGCTTCAACGTCTCGATCGCCGCGACCGGGTCCGACGCGCTCGCCAAGGCCTCCGCGGAGGGGCCGGCGCTCATCGTCCTCGACCTCGCGCTCCCGGACATCGACGGCATCGACGTCTGTCGGCGCATCCGGCAGCGCTCCGACGTACCGATCCTCATGCTCACCGCGCGAGACGACGACGTCGACAAGATCATCGGCCTCGAGGTGGGCGCCGACGACTACCTCACGAAGCCGTTCAACCCGCGCGAGCTGGTGGCCCGGGTGCATGCGCTGCTGCGCCGCGTCGAACGCCGGCCGGCGCTCCCCGAGTCGACGTTGCGGTTGGGTTCGGTGACGCTGGAGCCGGCCGCGCGGCGGGTGCGGCGCGACAACGAACTCGTGCACCTTACTCCGACCGAGTTCGATCTCCTCGTGTACCTCGCGCAGCGGCCCCATCGTGTCTTCACCCGCGAACAGCTCCTGGCGCACGTGTGGGGGTACCACGGCGGGGCGGGTGCGCGCACCATCGACTCACACGTCCGGGCGCTGCGCCGCAAGCTGGGAAACGACGTCGTGCGGACCGTGCACGGCGTCGGCTACGCCGACGGCGAGGACGCCGCGTGACCGGCCGCGCGCGTCTCTCGCACCCGCTCGACGAATTTCCGTCGATCAAGCTCAAGCTCGGCTTCGTGATCTCCGCGGCGGTGGCGATCACGGTGTTCATCTTCTGGGTCGGCATCAAGGTCGGCCTCTGGCCCTCGGTGAGCGGGATCGTGGCGGCGGCGGTCGCGATGACGATGGTGTGGTTCCTCGCCCGGGGCATGACGTCACCGCTGCGGGAGATGGCGGCGGCGGCGTCGGAGATGGCCAAAGGCCAGTACGACCGCCGGGTGCGCTCCGCGTCGAGCGACGAGGTGGGCGAGCTGGCCCGGGCATTCAACCAGATGGCCGCCGACCTCGCCGAGACCGACCGGGTCCGGCGTGACC